>JAIVIG010000286.1 GCA_020200675.1 Actinomycetota bacterium | reverse complement strand
ACTTCCAGGGCAACAGGACGCCCCACACCGACTCCCAGGTGCGTGGCATGATGTGGGGGCTCTCGCTCTCGCACACCGAGGGGCACCTGTTCCGGGCGATCATCGAGGGGATCTGCTACGGCACCGAGCACATCTTCCGCACCATGCGCGGTCAGGACTTCGAACCCAGGATAAACGTCGTCTCCGGCGGTCCGGCCAACAGCGAGCTGTGGATGCAGATGCACGCCGACGTCTCCAACGTCCCGATCTCGTTTACCAAAGTGAGCGAAGGCCCCGTTCTGGGATCGGCGATGCTGGCCGCCGTCGGAGCGGGGATCTACGCGGACGTACAGGAAGCCGCCGAGCACATGGTCCACACCGAGCGCACCATCGAGCCGAACCCGGAGGCCCACGAGGCATACCAGTTCTACGTGGACCGCTACGTCGAGACCTACCCGCAGATGAAGGAGCTGATGCACAAGACCGTGAAGCACGAGGCCGACGAAAAGCAGGCGGCGCAATCCTAGGCTGCACGGCCGGGGTCAAGCGGCCGACCTTTTATTCCTGACATCGAGGAAGGAGAACGATGGCTACGGTAACGGTCCTGGGCTCGGGGATAATGGCGACGGCTCTCGCCTGGCCGCTGACCGATAATGGTCACGAGGTGCGCCTGGTGGGCACCCACCTCGACCGCGACATCATCGACAGCATCAAGGAGACTGGCGTTCACCCCAACCTCGACCTGAAGGTCCCCGAAGGAGTGCGCGCGTACCAGCTCGAGGAGGCCGAGGAGGCGTTCGAGGGCGCGCAAGTAGCCATGAGCGGGGTCAACTCGTTCGGGGTGCATTGGGCCGGCGAGCGCTTCGCGTCGCTCTTGAAGCCCGGGATGATGGTCATAGCCGTCACCAAGGGGATGGAGGCCGACGATGAAGGCAACCTGCGTATCCTCCCCGAGGTGCTGGCTTCGGAGGTACCTGAGGACTTGAGGAATCAGGTCTCGTGGTCGGCGATCACCGGCCCGGCTATCGCGGGCGAGGTCGCCGTGCGCCACGAGACCTGCGTGGTCTTCACGGGCCGCGACGCGGACGTGTTGGAGAAGCTGGCGGAGACCTTCCGCACGGATTACTATCACGTCTGGACCAGCACGGACTTCGTCGGGTGCGAGGTGTGCGCGGCGGTCAAGAACTGCTACGCCTTCGGGGGCGGGTTCATGGAGGGGTTGCTGGACAAGGAGGGCAAGTCGGAGGCGAAGTACCGCAGGTACAACTATGGAGCGGCGCTCTTCGGACAGGCAACGCGCGAGCTCGGGCAGTGGATGGAGCTTCTGGGTGGGGACCCCGACACGCCCAACGGGCTGCCCGGGGTCGGGGACATGTTCGTCACCACCATGGGCGGGCGCAACGTGAAGGCGGGGAGGTTCGTCGGGGCGGGCGTGCCGTTCTCCGAGGTCCAGAACGAGCGGATGAAGGGGGTGACGCTGGAGGGGGTTGCGGCCATCAGGGTCATCGGCGGCGCCCTGGTCAGGCTTGCGGAGCGTGGCGTCGTGGGGCCCGAGGACTTCCCGCTGATGCGTCACCTCTACGCCGTGGTCGTCCTGGACGAGCCTTTGAACATGCCCTGGCAAAAGTTCTTCGGGGGCGAGCCACAGAAGCGAGAGCAAGAAAGGACAGAGGTATGAACCGTGAGAGGTTGTTGGAGAGTGTCGGGGAGCGGCCGTTCGACCTGATCGTGATCGGCGCCGGCATCAACGGCGCCGGTATCGCTCGCGACGCCGCCATGCGCGGGTTGAGGGTGCTGATGCTCGACAAGGGCGACATCTCCAACGGTACGACGCAGTGGGCGACACGCCTCATACACGGAGGACTGCGCTACCTGGAATACTACGAGTTCCATCTGGTGCGGGAGTCTCTAGCCGAGCGCGAGAAGCTGCTTAAGATAGCTCCCCATCTCGTCAAGCCGCTGCGCTTCGTCGTGCCGATCTACGAGAGCAGCAGCCGGGGGCCGCGCATGATCCGCCTCGGCATGATTGGCTACGATGTGCTCTCCTTCGACAAGTCGGTGCCGAACCACAAGATGCTCTCGCGCGATGAGGTTCTGGAGGAGTACCCGGGCATCAACCCCGATGGGCTGTTGGGCGCGGCCACCTACTACGACGGGCAGGTCGAGTACGCCGAGCGCATCGCTGTGGAGAACGCGGTGTCGGCCGTCCAGAACGGCGCGACCGTCATCACCTACGCCGAGGTCAAGAACCTCATCTTCGAGCCTTCGCCGGACGGCTCCGGCCTGCCCCGGGTGGCGGGTGTAGAGATCGAAGACAAGCTCGAGGGTGGCGCGTACCAGGCGCGCGCGGCGGTGACCGTCAACGTCGCCGGGCCGTGGGTGGACCGGGTGCTCGGCGGTGCGGGATCCTTCGGCACGGAGGAGGGTAGCCCCAACGGTTCCGCCGGACAGAACGAGCAGGGGCGCATGATCGGGCCGACGAAGGGCTCGCACCTCGTCGTGGACCCGTTCCCCGGCGCCCCGAAGAGCGCCCTCTACGTCGAGGCCAGGAAGGACGGACGTCCCTACTTCATCGTGCCGTGGAACGGTCGTTATCTAATCGGCACCACCGACTTCCGCTACGAGGACGACCTCGACTACGTCTCGGCGGGTCAGGACGAGATCGACTACCTCATAGACGAGACCAACGCCGTGATCCCGGAGGCCAACCTCACCCGCGACTCGGTGCTCTTCACCTACTCCGGCGTGAGGCCGCTGCCGTTCAAGCCGGCGGGTTCGGAGTCCTCGATCACGCGTGCCCACGTGGTCTTCGATCACGCCAAGGGCAAGTCCGTGGCGGGCGGCCGGGTCAAGATCGCGGGCGGCCCCAAGAAGGCGGAGGGTTTGATCTCCATCATCGGCGGCAAGCTCACTACCTATCGTAACCTCGGCCGCCAGACGGTGGACACCGTCTACAAGAAGCTGGGCACGAAGCCGCCGAAGTCCGCCACGGACAGGGTTCCCCTCCCCGGCGGCGCCGTCCGGGATCTCGATGCCTTCGCAACGGAGTTCAAGGCGAGGAGCGACCTCTCGGACGTGCTGGCCAGCAGGCTCCTCAAGCTCTACGGCGCCCGCGCCTACGACGTGCTCGCCGAGGCCGGAGACGACCCTTCCCTCAAGGAGTCCCTCGTCTCTTCTCCCACCGTGGAGACCGGACTGATGGGTTGCGAGATCCTCTACGCCTTCCGGCATGAGATGGCCCAGAAGCTCGCCGACGTACTCCTCAGGCGCACGATGGCGGCATATGGCCCCAACGTCGCCCTCGACGTAGACGAGGCCGCCGCCGAGGTCGCGGTCAAGCACCTCGGCTGGTCGGAGGAGCGCGCGCGCAAAGAGGTCGAGGACTACCGCGAGTACATCCGGCGCTACACGCCCAGAGCGATGCGCGAGCGCGAGGAGGCCGGAGCGCCGGGCGCGGAGGGAGGCTGATGTGATCTCCGCCGTGCTCTTCGACCTGGATGGCACGCTGGTGGAGACGGAAGAGCTGAAAGCCGTCTCCCACGCCCGCTCCGTCTCCGAGCTCAAGCCCGACGTCTCCGAAGACGAGGTGGTCTCCGCCTACACCGACGAGCTCGTAGGCCACTCGCGCCAGGAGGTCGCCGAGACCCTCGTGCAGCGCTTCGGGCTGGAGGAGGCGGCCCGCGAGCGCATGGAGGAGCTCGGGGGCGAGGAGCCGTGGCAGGTGCTCGTGAGCATCCGCCGCGGCATCTACGACGAGATTCTCGGAGACACCGATCTGCTCCTGGAGCAGCGATACCCACACAACATCGAGCTGCTGCACCAGCTGCGGGGCGAAGGTTATCCTACGGCGTGCGCCACCATGTCCCACCGCCCCCAGGTCCAGCGCGTGCTCTCTGTACTCGGCCTCGAGGACGACCTCGACGTGGTAGCGACGATGGACGACGTCGAACACGGTAAGCCCGACCCCGAGATAGACCTGCTCGTGGCCAAGAAGCTGGGCGTGCCGCCCGAGGAGTTCCTGGTCATCGAAGACTCCCCAGCCGGGGTTGGGGCTGGTGTCGCGGCCGGGATGGTCGTCGTCGCGGTGCCGACGAAGATCACGTCCAAAGGAGTGCGCGCCTCCAACCTCCTGGAACCCCGTTGGGTGGTCGAGGACCCCGAGTCATTGTCCGACGTCGTGCGCCAGCGGATAGAGGAGGCCGGAGGAAAACGAGAGGCACACACGCAGCCTATGCTTTAGGAGGGTAGAGAAGGTGCGCATCGTTCAAATGTCGGACATACACACGGGAACGCCGCTCTTCAGGCCCGAGCTTCTGAAAGCGGCGATAGAGGAGACCAACGCCCTAGCGCCGGACCTCGTCGCCGTAGCCGGGGACCTCACGACGGAGGGCTATCGGTGGGAGTTCGAGGAGGCCAAGCGGTACCTAGATCGGCTGGAGTGCGAGAACGTCGTCGTGATCATGGGCAACCATGACGCCAAGAACGTCGGCTACCGGCACTTCGAGGACTTCTTCGGTTCTCGGTCGTGCTCGATGACCCTCTCCGTCCCCGAAGGCGAGGCCAAGGTGGTGGCGCTCGACTCCAGCGAGCCGGACCTCGCCGAAGGGGAGATCGGACGCGAGCACTACCCCTGGCTCGATTCCGAGTTGCGCGGCTGGGATCGGGGGCCGAAGATCGTGATGGTCCACCACCACATCCTCGCCGTGCCCGGCACCGGGCGCGACCGCAACAACCTCAGGGACTCGGGGGACGTGATGGCCCTGCTGCGGGAACTCAAGGTCGACATGGTGCTCTCCGGGCACCGGCACGTTCCCTACGTGTGGAGCATCTCCGGCGTCCGGGTCATCCACTCCGGTACGGTATCGAGCTTGAGGGTCCGGGGCATTATGGCCCCCACCTACAACGTCATCGAGTTCGACTCCGAGAAGGTAGAGGTTACCCTCCGCCAGCCGGGCGGCGAGGAGGAGACGCTCGCGCGGTTCTCCAGGCGGGCGGTTACGACTAGCGAGATCTACCCGGCCTTCGAGCGCTTCGTCCGCTACGACAAGGCGCAAGTGTAGGGCGATCCGAGAGGGAGGGAGATGATGCCCAGGAACATAGGCGATCTGTCACACGCGGTCGAGCACCAGGAGGAGTTGGAGGAGCGCCTCTCCGGCAAGCGGCCCGCCGTCTTCCTCGACTACGACGGCACGCTGACGCCGATAGTGGACCGGCCCGAGGATGCGGTAATCTCGGAGAGCATGCGCGAGGCCGTCAGCGGGCTGGCGAGCAGGTGCCCCGTTTGCGTGGTCAGCGGGCGCGACAGGCAGGTGGTGCAAGAGCTCATGGGGCTGGACGATTTGATCGTCGCTGGCAGCCACGGCTTCGACATCTGGAGTCCCGACGAGGGCAGGATCCAGCACGACGCCGGCGAGGGGACCGAAGAGCTGCTCGACGACGTAAAAGCGCGTCTTCAGGAAGAGATAAAACCCTTCGAAGGCGCCGCGGTCGAGCCGAAGAAGGCCTCGGTCGCGGTCCACTACCGGCTGGTCTCCGAGGAGAACAGGCCGAAGATAAAGGAGATCGTGGACGCGGTGCTCGACGAGCACCCGGATGACCTGAAGGTTACGCCGGGCAAGATGGTCTACGAGGTGCAGCCCAAGATCGACTGGGATAAGGGCAAGGCCGTCCTGTACCTGCTGGAGACGCTGGAGCTGGACCGCGACGACGTGGTACCCATCTACGTGGGCGACGACGTGACGGACGAGGACGCCTTCGAAGCCCTCGAAGGCCGGGGCCTCGGCATCTTTGTGGGCGAGGCCGACGATCCGGAGGTGGCCGGGCGCACCACCTCCGCCGACTACGTTCTCTACACGATACCGGAGGTAGAGAAGTTTCTGGATGGGCTCGCGCGATGACCGGCGCGGAGCAGGACCAACGAAAGAGGGGGGAACGCGTGCGGATCGCCAGGAAAAACACCGGGACGAGCGCGTTGAGTTGCCTGGACCTGGAGAAGATGGGATTGCTGGACACCGCGGGGTGCTGCGAGACGTGCCACTCCGCCGAAGGTCACGCTCTCGACGGCGTGGTGGCTCTCGGGCCCTGTCGCGCGACGCTCCCGGACGGCAGGGCCGCCTTCGTCTGCTACGCTGCCAGGAAGCAGTTGCTCGGGGGAGCGGTCTCGTGACAGAGCGGCTCGGGGGACGGTGCCGACTTCACCAGGATCGGAGGAAGCAACGTTCGTTTCGTTGTACCCTTGCGCCATTAAGTATTGGAACCGGACACAAGAAGGAGGATCAACCTTGCCATTAGTGACGATGCGGCAGTTGCTGGACGAGGCGGCGAAGGGCGGATATGGGGTCGGCGCCTTCAACGTCAACAACCTGGAACAAGTCCAGGCGATCATGGGGGCCGCCAGCGAGACCAACTCGCCGGTAATAATCCAGGCGAGCCGCGGGGCGCGCAAGTACGCCAACGACCGCTTCCTCTACCACCTCATGCTCGCCGCGACCGAGGTGTACCCGGAGATACCGGTCGCTCTGCACCAGGACCACGGCAACGGTCCCGAGACCTGCAAGAGCGCCATAGACCTCGGGTTCACGAGCGTGATGATGGATGGATCTTTGATGGAGGACGGCAAGACGCCCGCGGACTTCGAGTACAACGTGCGCGTCACGCGCGAGGTTGTCGAGATGGCCCACGAGCGCGGCGTGACGGTCGAAGGTGAGCTCGGCACTTTAGGCGGCATCGAGGACGGGCACGGTTCGGGCGAGGTGAGTTTGACGGACCCAGACCAGGCGGTGGAGTTGGTGAGATCCGGCCGACCTGGGGCGTGCCGGTGAGGGAGATCCAGGAAGGCATCAAGCACGGCGTCCGCAAGATCAACGTGGACACCGACCTGCGGCTCGCCGCTACCGGCGCTATCCGCCAGGCGTTCGCCGAGAAGCCTGGGGAGTTCGACCCGCGCTACTACCTGAAGCCCGCCCGCGCCGCGATGCAGGCCGTGGTCAAGGCGAGGATGCAAGAGTTCGGACAGGCCGGCCACGCCGGCGACTACTGGCCGATCACCCTGGAGGAGATGGCGTCCCGCTACAGGGAGCAGGGCCACCAGCTGACGGTGACGTAGAGGAGGGAGAATAGCTATGACGAGCTGGACGCTAGCATACGATAGCTTCGAGCCCGAGGAGGAGCGGCTGCGCGAGGCGCTGACCTCGCTCGGCAACGGCTACTTCTGCACGCGGGGGTCCTTCTCGTGGACCGAGGCCGACGACGTGCACTATCCGGGTACCTACACCCACGGAGGATTCAACCGGGAGACCACGATCATGGCCGGCGTGCCGGTCCTAAACGAGGACCTGGTAAACCTCCCCAACTGGTTGTTGTTCGAGATGCGGATCGAGGGTGAGGAGGCCGTCGGGACCGACAACGTGGAGCTGCTCTCCTACCGCCACGAGCTGGACGTCCGCAACGCCGTGCTCAAGCGCACCTTGAGGATTCGGGACCGGGCGGAGCGGGAGACCACCGTAGAGACCCGCCGCTTCGTGAGCATGGCCGAGAAGCATCTGGGGGCGATGAAGTGGAAGATCACCCCCGAGAACTGGTCCGGCAAGTTGGAGATCGTCTCCGCGCTCGACGGCCGGGTGACCAACAGGGGCGTCGCCCGCTACCAGGACCTCGAAGGCCGTCACCTGGACGCCGTGGCGACCCACACGTCCAGCCCCGACGTCGTGGATACGCCCGGCCGCGACGTGATAGCCCTCGAAGCGCGCACCCGCCAGTCGCGCATCTACGTCGCCGAGGCGGCCCGCACGCGCGTCTACGGGGAAGGGGGGCAGCCAGTAGACGTCGGGCGCGACCTTTACCGGATGGAGGACTACGTCCACGAGGTCCTGTCCTTCGAGGTCGAGGAGAAGACGCCCGTGCGCGTCGAGAAGATGGTCGCTTTCTACACCTCGCGCGACCGCGCCATAAACGAGCCGTTGGCGAACGCCATGAAGTCGGTCGGACGCTACGGGACGTTCGCGGAGGCCTTCGAGCGCCACGCGCGCGCCTGGGACGAGCTGTGGGATTTGTGCGACGTACAGGTCCCCGGCAATGAGGAAGTCCAGCGCCTCTTGCGCATCCACATCTATCACATCCTTTCGGTCTGCTCGCCGCACACTGCCGACCTCGACGCCGGCATACCGGCGCGTGGTCTGAACGGAGAAGCGTATCGCGGGCACATCTTCTGGGACGAGTTGTACATCTACCCGTTCCTCAACTTCCGGCTGCCCAAGATCACACGCGGGGCGCTTATGTACCGCTACCGGAGGCTGGGCGAGGCCCGGGCGGCCGCCAAAGAGTCCGGCTACAGGGGAGCGATGTTCCCCTGGCAGAGCGGATCGGACGGCCAAGAGGAGACGCAGAAGGTGCACCTCAACCCCAACTCGGGGAAGTGGGAGCCGGACCTAAGTCACAACCAGCGGCACATCAACGCGGCAATTTTCTACAACATCTGGCACTACTACCAGGCGACGGGGGACCTCGAGTTCCTGCTGGACAACGGGGCCGAGATGCTGCTGGAGATCACGCGCTTCTGGGCTTCTATCGCCCACTTCAACCCCGAGCGGGACCGGTACGAGATCCACGGCGTCATGGGACCGGACGAGTTCCACGAGAAGTACCCGGGCGCCGAGGAGGGCGGCCTCAACAACAACGCCTACACCAACGTGATGGTCGCCTGGATGTCGGAGACGGCCCTGGAGGTGCTGAATTTGCTCCCCGAGCGGCGCCGCGAGGCTCTGAGCGCGGAGATCGAGCTCTCCGACGACGAGATAGAGCTGTGGGAAGACATGAGCCACAAGATGTTCGTCCCGTTCCACGACGATGGCATCATCAGCCAGTTCGAGGGCTACGAGGACCTCGAAGAGCTGGACTGGGACCACTACCGCGAGAAGTACGGCAAGATACAACGCCTCGACCGTATTCTGAAGGCCGAGGGCGACGACCCGGACAAGTACAAGCTCGCCAAACAGCCCGACGTCTTGATGCTGTTCTTCCTGTTCCCCCTGGAGGAGCTGGAGCGAATCTTCGAGCGGCTGGGCTACGAGTTCGGTCCCGAGACCCTGCGCAAGAACGTCGAGTACTACGAGCCCCGGACCACTCACGGATCAACGTTGAGCTTCGTCGTACACGCCCACGTCCTGGCCGACTTCGATCCCGAAGCCTCCTGGGAGATGTACCAGACGGCCCTGAACAGCGACATCGGGGACGTGCAGGGCGGCACCACCAGCGAGGGTATCCACATGGGGGTGATGGCCGGGACCCTGGACCTCATCCAACGCGGCTACATGTCCAGTGAGATCCGGGACGGCGTCCTTCACCTGGACCCGAAGCTGCGCGACAAGCTGGAGGGTCTCTCGTTCTCCATGCGTTTCCGCGAGACCCCGATGGAGCTGTCGCTGGAAGGGAACGAGCTGACGGTCGTCGCCCAGGCAGATGGCTTGAACGAGTGCGTCAAGGTCGGCGTCAACGGCGCGGTCGAGGAGCTGAAGGCCGGCGAAAAGCATACTTTCGATGTCTAGCGGCGACGCTCCCGAGCGCGCCGCGAAACAGGCGGTCGACGAGTACGTCGAGAGCGGGATGGTCGTGGGGCTGGGCACGGGCTTTGCGGCCTCCCACGCCGTCAGAAGGTTGGGAGAGCTACTTGCCGGTGGAGAGCTCCGGGACGTGCGGGGCATCCCGACCTCGGCTCGGACGGCAGACCTGGCGGAGGAGGTCGGGATACCGCTCGTCACGCTCGCCGAGGCCCGGCCCGTCTTGACCATAGACGGGGCGGACGAGATCGGGCCGGGTCTCGCCCTGATCAAAGGCCGCGGCGGCGCGCTCTTGCGGGAGAAGATCGTCGCCCACGCCGGACAGAACGGCCTCATCGTCGTCGCCGGGGAGTCGAAGCTGGTGGACGCTCTGGGCGAAGGCACCCTGCCGGTCGAGGTCGAGCCCTTCGGCTGGGAGGCGACGCTGGACGCCCTTGTCTCGCTGGCCCGCAACGCGAGGCTAAGGACAGAGGCCCCGAACCGGCCGTTCGTCACCGACGGAGGCCACTACACGGTGGACTGCCTCTTCGATGAGATCCCGGACCCCGAGGCGCTGGGGGCACGGATGAAGTGTATCCCCGGCGTGATAGAGACCGGCCTCTTTCTCGGCCTGGTCCGCGCCGCCGTGGTGGGGCGCGCGGATGGGGTAGAGACCTTTACTGTGAAGGAGCAGTTTTGAGCCAGGGCAACTTACAGGACATCGGCGTGGAGAAGACGGCGGCGCCGGAGAAGTTCGTGGTCGAGGATCCGCCACCGAAGCCCGACTACGCGCGCTACCGAGTCGAGCCCGGCAAGCGATTCAGGCTATCGAGCGTAGACCCCGACGAGTCCGGGCGCTACGAGAGGAAGAAGGACGTCAGGAAGGAGCTCGAGGTCCAGCGCCGGCGCATTCAGGACCTCCAGGAGAAGCTCTACGCGGAGAACAAACAGGGGCTCTTGATCGTCTTGCAGGCGATGGATACCGGGGGGAAGGACGGCACCATAAAGCACGTCTTCGAGGGCGTTAACCCTCAAGGGTGCCGGGTCTCCTCCTTCAAGGCGCCTTCGGCCGAGGAGCGAAACCACGACTTCCTCTGGCGCTACCACAAGAGCGCGCCCGCTGTGGGCCGCATAGGTATCTTCAACCGCTCCCACTACGAGGACGTGCTCGTGGTGCGCGTCAAGGATCTGGTGCCCGAGGAGGTTTGGAGGAAGCGCTACGAGCTAATAAACAACTTCGAGCGCGGCCTGGTCCTGAACGGGATGACCGTGCTCAAGTTCTATCTGCACATCTCCAAAGAGGAGCAGAAAAAGCGGCTCGAGAGCCGGCTGGACGACCCGGACAAGCGGTGGAAGTTCTCCTCCAACGACATAAAGGAGCGGGCGTTCTGGGACGCCTACCAGGAGGCGTTCGAGGACGCGATCGGCGCCTGCTCGACGGAGTGGGCGCCGTGGTACGTGGTGCCGGCCAACAAGAAATGGTACCGCAACCTCGTCATCGCCCGTACCATCGCCGACACCCTGGAAGCGATGGACCCGCGCTTCCCCCCGGCCGAAGAGGGCCTGGAGAAGGTCGAGATCCCGGACTGAACCGTACCAGAGAAGGAGGTCTGTAGCGCGTGGGACTCTTTTCCCAACTGGGAGGCAGGCTGGTCGGCGGGCCTTCGATCCTCGCGGCCAACTTCGCCCACCTGGCGGACGAGGTGCGAAAGGCCGAGGAGGGCGGGGCGGAGCTGATCCACTTCGACACCATGGATAACCACTTCGTCCCGAACCTGACCATCGGACCGGTGGTCGCCGCCTCGCTCGTCCCGGAGACGGACCTCCCGGTGGACGCCCACCTCATGGTCGAGAACCCGGACAACCTCATACCCGCCTTCCTGGACGCGGGCGTGGCGAGTATCTCGGTCCAACCAGAGGCGGTCACGCACCTGCACCGCACGCTCGAGATGATCCGGAGCGGCGGCGCCGAGGCCGGGGTAGCTCTGAACCCAACCACCTCACCGGAGATAGTCGAGTGGGCGCTACCCTACCTGGACTTTATCCTGGTCATGAGCGTCAACCCAGGCTTCGGGGGCCAGAGCTTCATCACGGAGATGGCGGACAAGATCCGTCGTCTGAGAGAGATGACCGACCTGCCCATAGAGGTGGACGGCGGCATCAACGAGGAGACGTCCTCGATCGTGGCGGAGGCCGGCGCCCGGGTGTTGGTCGCCGGATCGGCTGTATATAAGGGCGAGCCGGATCAGGAGATGCGCAAGATCCTCGAATCGGGACGTCGCGCTATCGGACAGGCAAGTCGTGGCGTCTCTTGAAGGAATCCCGAGGTAGCGGCGAATTTCGGCAAGAAGGCATAATTGGCTCGGGAGCCAGGGAAGGAAAGAGATGAGCGGTGCGGAGTTGAGGCTTGGCCGGTTATTCGACCGGGAGAGTGGGCGATCTTTCATAACTGCTTTCGATCACGGGACGAACCTCAGGGTGTCGCCGGAGGCCGGAAAGCCCTTAGAGGTGGTCGAGAACATAGTAGCCGGCGAGCCGGACGGGGTCCTGATCTCGCCCGGCCTACTGAAGCAGGCTTATCACCTGTTCGCCTTCAGGGGGGCTCCGGTCCCCGTCCTGCGCGCGGACTGGACGATCCTGGACGAACGCATGAAAGACATCGGGGAACACTACCGGGTCATATGTTCCCCGCAAGAGGCCGCCGCCCTGGGAGCCGGGGCCATGGTGATGTATCTGATCATGGGCCCCGAAGAAGGCACGATGTTCGCCGACAACGCCCAAGCCATCGCCGGGGCCGCGCACGAGGCGCGCCGGGTCGGGCTGCCCCTGATCGTGGAGGCGACGCTGTGGGGCTCGCGCATGTCCGACAAAAAGGACCAGGACCTGCTCGCGTACTGCTGCCGCATAGCCGCCGAGCTCGGGGCCGACGCCATAAAGACCGAGTACACCGGCGACCCGGAGACGATGGCCGCCGTGGTAGAGGAATGCCCGGTTCCCGTCCTCACCCTGGGAGGGGCGAAGGGAGGCTCCGAGGAGGCTGTCCTGGAGAACGCCCGGGGCGCGATCGAGGCCGGCGCCCGCGGGCTCATCTTCGGGAGGAACGTCTGGCAGGCCGACGAGCCGGCGAAGATGTCCGCCTCCCTCCGGGAGGTCGTCCACGGCGTTTCGGTGAGGAGGTAGCGGCATGGAGGTCCTGTGTGTCGGCGACCTGTTCCTCTCCTCGGAGCGGTTCAAGGAGGCCATAGAGAAGGAGATGGGGGGCGACTCCGGAACGATCCGGGAGGTCTCCTGGGCCGGCGAGAAGGCCGAGGACCAGCACCACCTGCAGCAAATCATGGAGCAGGACGGCCCCGAAGCCGTGCCGACGCCGGAGGAGATCGTCGAGGCCGTCGGCGACGCCGAGGTGATAGCGGTCCATTTCGCCCCGATCCCGGAAGCGGTTCTGGAGGTCGGTCCGAACTTGAAGGCCGTGGTCGTGGCCCGCGCGGGCTACGAGAACGTGAACGTCGAGGTCGCTTCGGATCGTGGCATCGCGGTCGTGAACCTGGTGGGCCGGAACGCCCCGGCGGTCGCCGAGCAAGCCATCGCGCTGATGCTGGCCGAGACGAGGGACATAGCGCGGGTGGATCGCGGCATCCGGGCCGGCAAGTGGCCCAAGGAGTTCCCGCAGACGCCCTACGACCTGTACGGGTGTACGGTGGGTTTGATCGGTTTCGGCCAGGTCGCCCGCCAGCTTGCGCCCCGCATCTCGGGCTTTAACGTCAAACTCCTCGTCTACGATCCGTACGTGGACGAGGAGACGATCTCCTCCTACGGCGGCGAGAAGGTCGAAGACATGGATCGCATCTTCTGCGAATCGGACTTCGTAAGCCTGCACGCGCGGCTGACGGACGAGACGCGGCGCTTCATCGGAAAGGAACACTTCGAGCTGATGAAGCCGACCGCCTACTTCATCAACAACGCTCGCAGCCGCATGGTCCGCTACGACGACCTCTACGAGGTACTGAAGGAAGGCCGCATTGCGGGAGCCGCGCTCGACGTCCACGACGACGAGCCTCTGGGCGAGGGGAACCCCTGGGTGGAGCTGGAGAACGTCACCCTGACCCCGCACATAGCTGGAAGCACCACGAGCACCTGGGAGAACTCCGTAAGGATGGTCGCCGAGGCGGTGAAGGAGATAGCGGAGACCGGGGGCGCGACGAACACGGTCAACGCTGAGAGTCTGGAGAAGACATGAGCCGGTACTTGCTCGGGATAGATAGTGGGAACACGAGTACGAAGGCGGTCGTGTTCGATGAGGAAGGTTACGAGCGCGGCGTGGGGAGCGTCAACAACAAGCAGGTGAACCCGCAGCCGCGCTGGGTCGAGCAGGACATGAACACCGTCTGGGAGAACGCCCAGACGGCGGTGCGCGAGGCGATCCTGGCGGCCAAGATCGAGGGCGGCGAGATCTCGGCGGTCGGCATGTCGGGACACGGCGACGGTATCTACCTGATGGACGAGAACGGGGAGCCGGTGCGCGCCGGCATCCAGTCCATGGACTCCAGGGCGCACAAGCTGCTCGCGCGCTGGAACGAGTCGGGAGTGGGCGACAAGGTCCTCGAGTTCAACGGACAGCGTCCCTTCGCGGCGCTACCGCCCGTCCTCCTGGCGTGGTTCAAGGAGAACCAGCCGGAGGTGTTGGAGAAGACGCGCTGGGCTGTGTACGCGAAGGACTGGATCCGCTACAAGCTCACCGGCGAGTTGGCCACCGACCCCTCCGAAGCGAGTAGCGGCTTCACCGACGTCCGCACGCAAGACTACTCCGACGAGGCGTTCTCCATCTACGGCCTCGAGGAAGTCCGCGGGATGCTTCCGCCCATAGCCGGCTGCACCGAGACGGTCGGCGAGGTGACCAAAGAAGCGGCCCGGCTCACGGGGCTCAAGGCCGGTACGCCGGTCGTCGCCGGGGCGCACGACGTGGACTGCTCCTCCGTGGGCGTCGGCTGCATGAAACCGGGCGACCTCACCATGATCGCCGGGACCTGGTCCATCAACGAGGTCGTCAACGACGAGCCTACCTTCGTCGAGGGCGCGGCCTGCCGCAACTTCGTCCAGCCCGGCCTGTACCTCAACATGTCCGCCTCCCCGACGAGCGCCACGAACCTGGAGTGGTTCGTGCAGCGGATGTGCCCGATGGAGATGAAAGCCTCCGAAGAGATCGGGGCTTCCCCCTTCGCGTTCGTGAACCGGGAGGTCCAAGGGGTGATGAACGAGGAGCCGCGGGTCTTCTATCACCCGTTCCTCTACTCCTCCCCGCACGGCGACGAAGCATCCGGTGGTTTCTTTGGCCTGCGCGGCTGGCACACGAGAGGCCACGTGCTGCGCGCCCTCCTCGAAGGCACCGTCTTCAACCACAAGACCCACGTCGACCTGTTGCGAGACGCCTTCGACGTGAAGCGCGTACGGCTCACGGGCGGGGGATCCAGCAGCGACGTCTGGTCCCAAATGTTCGCCGACGCCCTGAACGAGACCGTCGAGGTCACCGGCGCCGGGGAGACGGGGGCTCTGGGCGCGGCCCTGTGCGCCGGGGTCGGGATCGGCGTCTACGACTCGTTGAACGACGCCACCGATAACGTGGTCCGCAGGTTCCGCATCCACGAGCCCGACGCGAGGAACAGCGAACGGTACGCCGGGGCCTACGAGACCTACATGGGCCTCGTAGGCGCCCTGGAGCCCGTCTGGCCGCACCTGGGGTGAGTCCTCCCTTCGGGAGGAGCTGTCAGCCATCAGCAGTCAGCCAAGAGATTGAAGGCGGATCTGTCGTGATCCTGTTTGTTGGCGGGACGCCCGCGATGCAACGTACGCTGCGCTTCGGGAGCCTCGAACCCGGCGCCGTAAACCGGGCGTACGAGGTGCGTGTCACCGCGTCGGGAAAGGTGGTCAACGCCGCCCGGGCGGCCACGGTGCTCGGAGGCCGGGCGCTGCTCGCGACCTTTCTGGGCGGAGATCCGGGGCGCTTCGTAGCGCGAGAGCTCGACGCGCAGGGCGTGCCGCACGAGGTCGTCTGGACGGAAGACGACGCTCCGACGCGAACCTGCGCGACCTTGATCCCCGACGACGGTCCAGTGACGGAGCTGGTGGAAGAGGCGCTCCCCGTCTCCGAGAGGGACGTCGCCGCACTCGAAGAGATCGTGGCCGAAAACCTCAAGGAGGCCCGGGCTCTCTGCCTCATCGGCTCCTTCCCACCCGGCGTTCCCGACGACTTCTACGCCCGGCTCGCAAAGGCTGCGCGCGAAGCCGGCGTGCGGGTGCTCGTGGATGCCCAGAAAGCCCCGTTACGCGCCGCTCTCGAAGAGGGCCCCTTCCTGGTCAAGCCGAACCTGGAAGAAGTCGCGGCCACCCTGAACCTCCCGAACGGCGAGCCCGACGCCCGCGCCGCCGTCGCCGCGCTCACCGACGCGGGAGCCAGGTGGGCGTTCGTCTCGGAGGGGGCTTCCGGGTCTATGCTCGGCGACGACTCTGGCGGGCTGTGGAGTGTCGAGCCGCCGCGGGTGGAGGCGGTAAACCCTATCGGCTCCGGAGATGTTATGGCGGCGGGTACCCTGCTCTCCCTCAGCCGGGGCGCGTCCGTCCTCGACGCCGCTGTCTACAGCACCGCCTGCGCCGCCGCCAACGCGCTCACCCCAACCTCCGGCGAGATTCGCCCCGACGAGGTGGATGACCTGCTCCCCCAGGTGTACCTAACGCGGCTTTCTTGACTTCTTGGCCTATGCTAGATTGGAGGCCATGAGCTAGGCCTCCGTCCGACACAGATCCCCGCTGCGTTCGCTGTTTCTTCCCAGGACCGGCTAACCTCTCATCTCCGCGCAACCCTCTTACCGGACGACGCCGAGGAAGTAAGGAGGCTCCAATGCTCGAACAAGAAGCCATGATCGAAGCGGTCCGCGAGACCTGTGAACGGGACGAGCGCGTGGTGGCGGCGCTGATGTATGGCTCGTTCGCGCAGGGAGAAGGAGACCGATTCTCGGACATTGAGTTCTACTTCTTCTTTCGAGACGAGGCGCTCGACGAGGCGCTCGACGAGGTGGACGAGGGAGCATGGGTCGCCCGGATAGCCTCCGTCGGGCTCTACTACGTGAATGAGTTCGGGAACGGCACCGCCATCTTCGAGAACCTCGTCAGGGGCGAGTTCCACTTCGAGAAAGCCTCGGACGTCGACCTGATCGAGGGGTGGCGTACCGCCTGGTTCCCGTCGGTCGAGTCGGCGGTGCTACTGGACAGCGACGGCGGATTGACCCGACTGGTAAGCAACCTCGTCCGTCGCCCGCCGGATCAGGACACGCCGGAGCAAGCCAGATCCTCGTGTTATGGCCTGATCAACTGGACGTTGATGGGCAGCAATCTCCTCATGCGGGGCGAGTACGCCCGATCCCTGGCGTTCCTCGCCCTCGTCCACCGGCACCTGCTCCATACAGCGCGGCTCGCGGAGAGGAGCACTGCCAACTGGCTGAGCCCATCCCGGCGTCTGGAAGAGGACGTCTCGCCGGCCTCCTACGCGCGATTCCAAACTTGTACCGCGGCGTTGGAGCCGGATCAGCTGACGCGCGCTTACCGATCCGCCTGGGAGTGGGGGCGAGAGCTGATGGACGACCTCTCCGCTCGGCACGCGTTCCCGCTCCCGACCGCCTTGCTCGACAAGCTAGACCGACACCTGGCGAGTACCTAGCTCCAGGAGAAAACCGGATCTCATCAGCGCCAGGTTTGTAGGATGTCTATACTTGTTCCAGGGATTGCGAATACAGGAGGAGTGTGGACGGCGCGAAGACAAGGCCCGGGCTAAGCCGCAGGCGCATAAGCTGCAAGACTTTTCTGGGTCTGGGGGCGATGGGTTCGATGGGGCTCCTGATCGGCTGCGGCGCCGAACAGACGCAGGACGGCTCGGAGGCGGGAACGCTCTATTTTGGTGAAGAGTACCGATCTACATTACCGTCAGCACGAGCATAGGCGGCGGTGTCATCGTCGACGGCAAGCTTCTCGAAGGCCAGAAGGGCGCAGCGGGTGAAGTGGGCCATATGGTGATGGAGCAGGATGGCCCTCTGTGCGGCTGCGGCGGCCACGGCTGCCTCGAAGCGCTCGCGTCGGGGACGGCCATCGCCCGGGCTCGGCGTAGAGTTGATCCGAGCCGCGGGACGGCGGTTGGGGTGCGGGGTGATCAACCTGGTACACGTTTTCAACCCGCAGGTCGTGGTGATCGGGGGCGGCGTCACGAACGCCGGAGAGCTTCTGCTGGAACCGATGCGCGAGACGGTCTCCGCCGGTCTGATGCCCGTCTTCGAGGAAGACCTGGCAATCGTACCGCCCGACCTGGGGGCCGACGCCGGGGTCTACGGCGCCGTCGCCCTGGCCCCACGGCGCGCCAGGGCGTACCCGGAGATCCCGGATACAGCTAAACTTCAGGACGACAGGTTTGGGCCGTAAAACGATGCGGAGGGCGCCATGCAACCGTACCCGATAAAACTCACCTACCACGTTCGCGCCTATGCCTTCGGGGAGCGTCTGATCCCCGAGATGCTCGACAAGAGGGACGTGCCCGAGGGCATCGTAGCCGAGACCTGGGAGGTCAGCGACTACCGCGACGCGCCCGCCGACGTCGAGAACGGTCCCTACGCCGGTAAGAAGCTCCACGACCTGGTGGAGGAGTACCCGGACGAGCTGGTCGGCAAGGGCTGGCGCGGCCCGCACTTCCCGCTCCTGGAGAAGTTCCTCGATGCCTCGCACATGCTCCCCGTCCACCTCCACGCCGACGACGAGACGGCCCGCAGGAAACACGGCGAGCCCCACGGGAAGACCGAGGCCTGGCACATCCTCTGGGCGGCGCCGGACGCGTCTATCCTGGCCGGGGTCAAGGAGGGCGTGGACCGGGAAGACCTGTACCGGGCGTTCAAGGCCCAGGACTACGACGCCGTGATGCTTCGCTACCCTATACGACCGGGCGACACCGTCTACGTCCCAGGCGGCGTGATCCACTCATTCGGCCCGGATACTTTGATCTTCGAGGTTCAGCAGACCTCGGATCTCGGACAGAGCGTGATGCCGGAGGACCTCTACGGCAATCCCCTGGACGAAGAGACGTGGAACGCGAACATCGACGCCGCCCTGGACGAGCTGCGCACCGACTACCACCCGCGCCCGAACCCCGGACTCGCCCTGGAGAACGGCCGGGCCGTCACCAACCGCCGCATCCTGTGCTGCGCAGGCCCCTACTTCGCCCTCGAACGCTGGATCCTCACGGAGCCCTACACGGAGTACTTCCACCCCGGACGCTGCCTGACGCTCTCCAACGTGAGCGACCCGGCGCGCATCAAGTACGCGGGAGGGGCGGAGACGCTGGAGACTGGCGAGTCCTGCGTCCTGCCGGCGGCGCTCGGGGAGACGCGCATCGTCCCGGAAGGAGAAGCCAGCCTGATCGTCTGCTACGTGCCGGACCTCGAACGGGACGTGGTGGCGCCCTTGCGGGAGGCCGGGTACTCGGACGAAGAGATACGGGAGTTGGGAGAAGTCGTCATCTAGCCACCCTGTTACGGAACGGAGGTAACCTTGGGGAAGATAGTGACTCTGGGCGAGGTCGTGTCGGACATCTACCGGGACGAGAGCGAGTCCGAGGTCGAGCTGCCCTTCACCGCCCGGCCGGGCGGGGCGCCCGCAAACGTGGCTGTGGCCGCCGCGAGGCTCGGGTCGGAGGCGGCGTTCATCGGGAGCGTTGGGGAGGATCTCTTCGGAGACTTCATCCTGCGGGCTCTGGAGGCCGAGGACGTGGATATCTCGGCGGTCCGTCGTTGCGAGCCGCCCACGCGCACCTCACTCGCCTTCGTCGAGGTAACGGCGGACGGAGACCGCTCTTTCACCTTCTACCGCTCCGACCCGGCGGCCGACGAGCTTCTCAGCGCGGAGGATGTCACCCGAGAAGTCCTCTCCGGGGCCTCCTTCGTGAACTTCGGGAGCATACCGCTCATAAAGGACCCCTCGCGCTCGGCCATACACCGCGCCGCAGATCTCGCGGAGGAACTCGACGTACCCCTGTCCTTCGACGTCAACTTCCGGGAGCACCTTTGGAAAAGTCCCGAAGCCGCCCGCGAGGTCGTGGACCCGCTCCTCGACCGCTCCCGCATAATAAAGATGGGCAACGACGAGCTCTCGCCGATGCTCGGGACCGAAGACCCGCAAGAGGCGGCGGAGATACTACTCGGCCGCGGCGCTACGCTCGCCCTGATCAGCCTCGGGCCGGACGGAGCGGTCTACGTCACCCGCGAGTTCAGCGGCCATGTACCGGCCTTCGAGGTCGACGAGATCCTGGACGCGACCGGAGCCGGAGACGCCTTTCTGGCAGCCGCGCTGACGCACCTCTCGGAGAGCGCGTGGGACGAAGAGAACGTGCGCGAGGCGACCCGGCGGGGCACGGTTGCGGGCGCCATCGCCTGCACGGCCTACGGGGCGATGAGCGCCCTGCCTACGAGGGAAGAGCTAGAGCGTTCAATGGACGGCTAGCCGCTCCGAAGGCTCTCCTCGGCGCATACGGGAGCGCTCGTCACGGGAGGCCGCGCGGCAAAGCGAGGCAAACCCTTCCGCCCTACCGCCAACACTTGACACGCTCGGCTTTTGCTGCCATTAATCGGGGTGACGGGAGGTGTATTTTGGCGCTGCGATAGAGGCAGCTCCTCGCGAGATGGGCGGACAAGGTCACGTGCCCTTCTGGAGAACCATGCCGGCGAACGGCGGCGAGATCCCGCACCAAAGAGAGCTGCGATAAGGAGGAGCCCGTGCAACAAGCCGCCCCCGGCTCTCGAGTTCCCACCGGCTATCGCGTTGAACGCTTGCTCACCGGCAGCGCACCACGATTCCGGTACGAGTCGCTGGCCGCCTCGACGAGCGCTCTACGAGAAGGTAGCCTCTTGACATGAAGGGGCGAAAGTGGGGATTATCGGCTGCCCTGGGACGTTTGCGCCGCGCGGCTGCTCACGTCGTTTTATTGGGGGCTTTGATCCTGACGGTCCTGGCCTGGTACTACGTCTCCCAGAACCTCAGGGCACAAGAGCAGACCAGGTTCGACGGGGCGGTGCAGACGACCCAGCGGGCCATAGATCGGCGCATGAGCGCTTATGTGGACGCGATGCTCGACGTGCGCGGGCTCTTTGCCGCCAGCGAGGCCGTCGAGAGGGACGAGTTTAGCAAGTACGTGGACGGCACGGATCTTCGGCAACGCTATCCAGGCGTGCAGGCGGTCGGTTATTCGGAGCGCGTGGGGTCCGAGGAGAAGGACGAATTCGAGTCCGAAATCCACGAAGAGGGGGTCTCGGACTATGCCCTGCTGCCCGACGGCGAGCGCTACGAGTACTTCCCCATCAAATACATCGAGCCCTCCGAAGGACCGAACCAGCGCCTGTTCGGGTACGATGCGTTCGCCAAGCGCACGCAGCGCGCCGCCATCTTCGACGGGGCTGACCTCGACGACGAGCATCTCCTGCACGACGACGATGGGGTCTTGCACGCCAACGACGCCTCCTATTCCCCCCGCTTCTCGGACCTCACCACGCTCGAGGTCGGGGGGAGGGTCTGGAGCCTCTACTTCGATTCGCTCCCGAGTTTCGAGAGCGGCTGGCAGAGCAAGCTGCCGCTACTCGTGCTTTTCGGTGGCTTCCTGGTGAGCGCCTGCCTCTTCGGCGTCGTCCGGGTGCTAGACGACAGCCGCGCCCGGGCCGAGCGCATCGGCGCCAAACTCGAAGAGGCCAACCGGGAGCTCGAAGAAACCAATAAGGAACTCGAAGAGACCAACCAGGAGCTCGAAGCAACAAACAGAGAGCTCGAGACGTTCAGCTACTCCGTCTCTCACGACCTGAGGGCGCCGTTGAGAGGTATCGACGGCTTCAGCCACATGCTGCTCGAAGACTACGCCGACGAACTCGACGATGAGGGCAGGGACTACCTGTGGCGCGTGCGGGCCGGGGCCGGACGCATGGGAGAACTTATCGACGCTTTGTTGAGCCTCTCGCGCCTCACGCGAGGCGAGATGCGCTCGGAGAGCGTCGACCTGAGCGCGATGGCGGGCGAGATCTCGGACGACCTCCGACGGGCGCACCCCAAACGCGAGGTGGAAGTCCAGATCACGCCCGGTCTCGCCGCGAACGGAGACGCGAGGTTGCTGAAGGTGGCGCTGGAGAACCTGTTGGGCAACGCCTGGAAGTGCGGGGCGACCTTCTTCTTCACCCTCCAGGAGAGAGCGGGCCGGAACTATGGCGACGTTGGGTAACCGCGCGGGAAGGCGGGCACTGAGCCGCAGAGAGTTCCTGAGGCTGGGCGCGGGAGGGCTCGCGAGCGCGGTGCTGCTAGGAGGAGTGGGATGTTCCGGTGAAGGCCAGTCGGGTATGGCGCCGGTCAGGCTGACCTTCTCGCACGGGCCCGACGAGTCCGGGACCTTCCGGCAGCAAGTAGAGGAGTTCAACCGGTTGCACGCGGGCGAGATCGAGGTGCGCTACCGGGAGATGCCGGCGGACACCGGACAGTACTACGAGCAGCTCCGCACCGAGTTTCAGGCCGGCGGCGGGGAGATCGACGTAATTAGCGGCGACGTCACCTGGCCGGCCCGCTTCGCGGCGCAAGGTTGGATCTCCGACCTCTCCGAGTTTTTTACCAGGGGAGCGCGCGAGCAGTATCTCCCGTACACCATCGAATCCAATACCTACGAAGACGCGGTGTACGGCGTACCGTGGTTCACGGATGCCGGCATGCTCTACTACCGCAAGGACCTCCTCGAAGATAGCGGATTCTCGGACCCGCCCGGGACGTGGGACGAGCTAAAGGAGCAGGCCAGAAAGGTGCAGAGAGACTCCGGGACGCAGTACGGGTTTGTCTTCCAGGGGGCCGACTACGAGGGTGGGGTGGTGAACGGGCTGGAGTACGTCTGGACCTCTGGCGGGGACGTGCTCGACCCGCGAGACCCGGATGAGGTGGTCGTCGGGAGCGAGCAGGCCCTCGAAGGACTCCGGACGGAACAGAGCATGGTGACGGACGGGGTGGCCCCGAAGGCGGTCTCCAGTTACAAGGAGCTCGAGTCGTACACGGTCTTCGGGGACGGAGACGCGGTCTTTATGCGAAACTGGCCGTTCGCCTACGCCCTTTCGACCGACCCTACCCAATCCAGGATACGGCCCGAGCAGGTCGGGATTGTAACCCTCCCGGTGATCGCCGAAGGGGTCCGTACCTACAGTGGCCTCGGTGGCTGGAACCTCTTTATCAACACCGCCTCCGGAAATCGGGACGCGGCGTGGACCTTCATCCAATACCTCAGCGCTCCCGAACAACAGAGGACGCGTGCGCTAAGGGGATCCTATCTACCGACCCTCGAAACCCTCTACGAAGACGACGAGGTGCTCGAGACGGTGCCGATCCTCGCCCTGGGCAGAGAAGCCATCCAGAGCGCCCGGCCCCGGCCGTCCAGCCCTTCCTATCCCGAAATGTCTTTGAAGATGAGCGAACAGTTCAACGCCTTGGTCAGGGGCGTCTCTTCCCCGGAACAGGTGACGTCCACGCTCCAAGCGGAGATCGCGAACATAGTCGAGCAGGGCGGAGAACCACGATCGGAGGTAGAGTCTATTCCTTGATCACGCCGGTCGCCCTCAACCCACGGAACCGTTGTAAGGGAGGCTCGCCTCGCACGGAGCGGGCGCTGAATGCAGCCAGAGCGTCGGCGACCGTTAACGTTGGACGCGGCTCACCGAGACCGGAACGTCCACGAGCTCGGCAAGCCTCCGGGCGAGCGGTTCGAGGGACGGTAGCTCCGTTGCGGCGTGCCCGGCGTCGATAGCGACCAGCCCCAGGGACTCGGCCAGCAGCGCGTCGTGGTAGTCGAGATCACCGGTGACGTAGGCGTCCGCGCCGGAGACAGCTGTCTCCCCGAGAAAAGAGCTGCCCGAACCCCCGAGGACCGCGACGCGCTCTATCCTCCGGCCCGGTTCTGGCTCCGCTACGAGGCGAGCCGGGAAGCCCAGGGAGTCCGAGACGTGCTCGCGCAGCTCCTCCGGCGTGAGCGGCTCCGGCAGCATCCCTACGCGACCGTAGCCACATCCCTCCGGGTGTCCGTCCACCGGATAGACGTCGAAGGCGGGCTCCTCGTAGGGGTGGGCGGCGCGGACGGCAGCGGCGGCCCGGGAGGTACCGTGTGCCGGGACCACGGTTTCCAGGCGGAGCTCCGGCACTCGCTCCAGGCGGCTCTTCTCGCCCGCGTACGGGTCCGTGGCCTCGCCGCCGAAGAAGGTTCCCGTCCCCGGCCCGCGGAAGGTGCAGTGCGTGTAGTCCCCGATGACGCCCGCGCCGGCCTCGGTGAGGGCATCCGAGATCTCGTCGGCGTTCTCCTCGGGGACGAAGACGACGAGCTTGCGCAACCCTCCGCGCGGAGCCACGATCCCCAGCGGTCCCGAGAGCCCCAAAGACTCCGCCAGGGCGACCGAGACACCTCCGGGGGCGGCGTCGTAGTTGGTGTGGGCGGCGTAGACGGTCAGATTATCCCTTACGGCACGCGCGATGAGATCCCCGGGATAAGACGCGGTGTTCACGCTGGAAAGAGCCCGGAAGATGAGCGGGTGGTGGAAGAGCAGGAAGTTCGCCCCGACCTCCTCCGCCTCCTCGAAGACCTCCGGCAGGGGCGTCAGGGCGACGAGCACC
The DNA here is from genome assembly GCA_020200675.1 of Actinomycetota bacterium. Classification (GTDB taxonomy): domain Bacteria; phylum Actinomycetota; class Rubrobacteria; order Rubrobacterales; family Rubrobacteraceae; genus Rubrobacter_F. Next base: position 8,147 of record JAIVIG010000286.1, on the reverse strand, counting down.
CGGTCGACCTCGCCACCGGGCTCTCCAACCTGGAGCCCGACGTTGTCCCAATCTTCCGCCAGAGCCCCTGGGGCTATCTTCTCTACCGCCTCGGCTATCTCTCTTACGCGCGCCATCGTGGGAGGGCATTGTACAATCTCGGACCGTGGATCTCGCACGCGTAGCCCGGCTCGTCTCCGGCGCTACCCGCCTGCCGCTGATGGCCGTGCCGCTTTTCTTTCTGGTCGGCGCGGCGTCGGCCGGGTGGACGGGGCTACTCTGGGCGCTGCTCTGCGTGCTGCTCACCAGCGGGCTCTCGCTCGTCTACCTCGCCTTCCTGACGCGCGTGGGCAGGGTGCGAGACCCCCGAAAGATCCCGCAAGAAGAGAGAGTACAACCCCTTCGGGTGGTGGCGGGCTTGCACGCCGGGGCCTTCCTCATCGTCGCCCTCCTGGGCGCTACCGTCCCCCTACGCGCGATCCTGCTCTCCTACGCCCTGGCGACCGCGGCCTTCGCGCTCCTCGCCCCGTTCGTCAACCTCTCTCTGCACGCGGCGGGCGCGGCCGGGACCCTGGTGTGCCTGCTTCTCGTCTTCGGACTCCCCGGAGCGCTCTTCGCCTCCGTCCTACCGCTGGTGTGGTGGGCGAGGGTCAGGCTGGGCCGTCATACCCACCCGGAGCTCGCGCTCGGCGCGCTCGCTGGGGGAGGGTTGACTTGGGTCGCCTTCGCCGTGGTGTCGTAGGCATTCGCCCCAGCACTCTGGCGGAATTGTACGGAGCTCCCGACTTTCAGTGCCCGGTTCGCAGCCTGTTTAGGGCTTCTCGAAATCGGCTAACCTCGTTGAGTCTGGCAAGCAGTGGTACCGGAAGGAGCGATGATGGATCAGCGGAGGCTCGGCAGCGAAGGATTGGTCGTCTCCGAGATTGGCCTCGGATGCATGGGGATGAGCGAGTTCTATGGGACCGGCGAGGAGGACGAATCCATCGCCACCATCAGGCGGGCCATAGATCTCGGCGTGACCCTTCTCGACACCGCCGACATGTACGGCCCCTTTACCAACGAGAGGCTCGTTGGCAAGGCGATAGAGGGCAGGCGCGACGAGGTGAACGTCGCCACCAAGTTCGGCATACAGCGCGAAGAGGACGGCGCGATGCTCGGCATCAACGGCAGACCGGAGTACGTGCGCTCGGCCTGCGACGCCTCTCTACAGCGGCTAGGGGTGGACCACATAGACCTCTACTACCAGCATCGGGTCGACCCGGAGACCCCGATCGAAGAGACCGTGGGGGCTATGAAGGAGCTGGTCGAGGCGGGGAAGGTCAGGTATCTTGGGCTCTCGGAGGCGGCATCCGAGACGATAAGGCTGGCGCACGAGGTGCATCCCATAAGCGCCTTGCAGACGGAGTACTCCTTGTGGAGCCGCGACGTCGAAGACGAGATACTGCCTACCTTGCGCGAGCTGGGCATCGGCTTCGTCGCCTACAGCCCCCTCGGGCGCGGCTTCCTGAGCGGGCAGATACGCAGGTTCGAGGACCTGCCGGAAGGCGACTACCGGCGCTCCTCGCCGCGCTTCCAGGGCGAGAACTTCGACAGGAACCTCGAGCTGGTGGAGCGAGTGAATGAGATCGCCGCCGAGAAGGGCGTGACGCCCGGCCAGCTCGCCCTAGCCTGGTTGCTCCAAGGGGGTGACGACATCGTCCCGATCCCAGGCACCAAGCGTCGCGAGTACCTTGAAGAGAACGTCGCCGCCACGAACATCGAGCTCACGGAGGAGGACCTGAGGCGCATCGAGGAGGTCGCCCCGAAGGACGTTGCCGCCGGCGAGCGCTACGCGGACATGAGCAGCGTCAACCGCTAGGAATACGGTGCGGATCGGTTGGCTTCGGGGGCGCACATGAGCTTCGACGGGCGCGTGGCTTTGGTGACGGGGGCGAGCCGTGGGATCGGGGCTGCGATCGCCTACCGTCTCTCGCGGGCCGGGGCCGACTCGGACGCCCCGAGGAGGTCGCGGAGGTAGTACACGCGCTCGTCACGAACCCGTTCATCACGGCCCAGACGATCTCCGTGGACGGCGGGATGCATCCCCGCTAACCCTTCAACACCATCTCCCGCAGGCCGGCGGCACGCCCGGGATGGCGTAGTCGGCGCAGAATTACTTCGGCAGAGGCGTGGTATCGTCTTGCCGTTGAAGACCGGTGCGAGGACAATCGGGGAGTGGGGGAGATGAGCCGTGGTCGGGCCGGGGAGGCACCTGGCGACGGTGGCCTGGCGGACGTACTGCGCGCGTCGGTTCCCGTCGTGCTCGGTTACCTGCCGGCGGCGGTCGCCTTCGGGGTCGCCGCACGAGCCGCCGGCCTGAACGCCACCGAAGCGGTCTTGATGTCGCTCATTGTCTTCTCCGGCGCGAGCCAGTTCGCCCTCGTGGGGCTCGTGACGACGGGGGCTTCGTGGTTTGTGATGGCGACGATCTCGCTTGTCCTCGGCGCGCGCCACGTGCTCTACGGTCCCTCCCTCGCCCCGCACCTTCGTGGCACGACGACCGGCCGCGCGGCCGCCGCCGCGTTCGGCCTCACCGATGAGGTCTTCGCCGTGGCCTCTACTAAGCTGTCCGAGAGGCGGCCGGCCGGGCGAACAACCGGGACGGGCTTCGGTTATCTTGTGGGCCTCGGGACGGGCGCCTACTTTTCGTGGGCTCTGGGGACCTGGCTCGGGGCAGTCGCCGGTACGGCCGTGGTGGTCGTGCTGCCCTCCCTCGCGCCCGCGCTCTCTTTCGCGCTGCCTGCCCTCTTCGTCGCCCTGCTCGTCTCGCTCACGAGGTCGGGAGACGTGGCTTTTGGAGGCGCGTCGCGACCCGTCGTCGTAGCGACCCTCACGGCGGCGACGGTTGCCACGGTCCTCTATCTGGTGGGCCTGGGGAGTTGGAGCGTGCCGGCGGCCGGCGCGGCCGGACCGGTCGCCGGTTTACTGCTCGGGAGGGGCAGGGACGGTGCGGGGTGAGCTCCTGTTGCTTTTCCTGGTCGTCGGGACGGGAAACTACCTGATGCGCTTTCTGCCGCTCCTCTGGGCGCTCCGGCGGGGAGAAGCGGAGACGAGAGGCGCCGCGAGTGGAGGGCTGGGTGGGCTGCTGCCGTTCGTGGGGCCATCTGTCGTGGTGGCGCTGCTGGTAACCTCGGTACTCCCCGAGGCTAGTGACGGGGCGGGATCGGTCCGCGTCGGGATCGCGCTCTTGCCGACGCTCGTCGTCGCCACGCGCTCCGGCAATCTAGGGCTCACGGTGCTCGTCGGAGTAACGGCGTATTGGCTGATCTCGCTGGTCGTGTAGAGATGGTGGACCCGACGAGACTCGAACTCGTGACCTCTAGACGGGTGGCGGGGGTGCCGGAAGGAGGATGGACCCGGGCGGATGTAGGGGGCTTTTCTATACGATGGGAGAGGCTTCTGCCGTCAGGCGCCGGGAGCCTTGATGCTCCCGCGAAGCAGTTCCCCGATTCCGGGGGCTTCTTCTTCGACGCGGTCGACGAGGGTGAGTCGCGCCCCGCATTCGCACTCGAAGAAGGTCTTCTCCGATCGCCAGTCTTCTTCGAGGCCCAGGAGAATCAGCCTCTCCCCACACCCGCACCCGAGGACGATCCGCTTCGAAAAGAGAACGAAGCTCTCCGGACTTGGCCCCGAATAGTGCCGCATGTGGTCCCCCTTCTACTCTCTACAGGCGGCGGTCATTGCCCCAACTTCGCACATACGGGCGGCCGTGACAATGTCAACCGGACTCACCTTGAAGCAAGTTACCGGCGGCACGGAGCTCCCTGGTACTCGAATGTTGTACGACTAAACCTAACCTTGAGGCTTAAGTTTCACGGGTGTTTCCAATCTACCAGCTACCCTGGAGCAGCGGCCGGGGTCCTTTGTGGCGCCGACCTTTTTGGTGAAGATGTGCCACTTGGCCGATGCGCTTGGGTAGCCGATGGGGTAGCTTGCATCTTGTGCTAGCCGCCTGGTGGGAGCGTGGGGGAGAGAGGTAGGTGATGCTTGACGCCGTTAGGGAGCGTGGGGCCGTGGTCTGCGGATGACGAATACGAAGAGCGAGCTCCGGCCCGCAGGATGCACGAGGCACCCCCCGACGAAGCTCGGGGTTCGCCGCGGCGGATGTGCGTCGTGGAGGTGGGGAGCTTCGACAAGGGTGCCCAGGCCGTGGCCGACCAGTTCAAACGCCGCCGACCGGTCCTATTGAACCTTCAGCGTGTTGACCGGGATCTCTCCGAACGCATGGTGGACTTCTGCGCCGGCCTGGTCTACGCGCTGGACGGCGCCATGCACCCGGTCGTGGACCGGCTCTTCCTCCTCGCGCCGAACGAGGTAGAGGTCTCCAGCAAGGAGAGCCCGAGGGACACCCGAAAAGCCTTCTTCAACCGGCTCTGATCCTTCGAGCAAAGATGAGTAGCGCGAGGGATGAGGCCCGGCGGCGGGGGGGAAGAAAGCTCCCGGTGCAGAGGATGGAGGGCCAGCGGGAAGAGAGTTAAGGGACCCGGGTAGAGTGGTAGTGGGCAGAGGAAAGACGGACAGATTACCTGGTGGCCTTTACGAAGATCTGGACCCTCCCAATCTGGCTAGCGGTGGCGAGTCTTTGCGTCGCGGTGCTGTGTCCTGCTCAGCTCTAGCTAGAGCGTTTTGCAGAAAGGCTGTGCCTTTCTGCAAAGCCATTAGCCATCAGCTTTCAGCGGTCAGCAAAAACAAAAAGCTGACCGCTGAAAGCTGATGGCTGACGGCGCGATTTGCGGAAGGGTTGAACCTTCCGCAAATCGCTTTAGTACATCCGGCCTTTACTGCAGCCGTTTTGGGAGCATTCTCGATGATCTTGGCACAAGCTTGGCTTGGTGGTCCCTGAGCAAGGCCGTGGCTGCTGTGAAGAGTGCTGTTACGAGTACTACGAGCAAGAATATTAGAAACCTGCGGCTGACTACTGGTGTACAGAAGGTTGGGACTTGCTCTCGACCTTCTCTCATAATTTGCGTTTCCTGCTTAGGTATGCAGCTTACCGGAGTGGACCCGACGAGACTCGAACTCGTGACCTCTGCCATGCGAAGGCAGCGCTCTCCCAACTGAGCTACGGGCCCGAAGAAGACGCCCAGAGTTTAGCATCTCCGCTGTCGGCTTTCAGCTATTCGCTTTTGCCTTCGATAGGGCGACGGCCGGTCGAGCGGGGGCAGGTCTTCGATCTCCAGCGCCGGCTCCGTCAGGCGCTACGCCGTCAGCCTGTAGCCGAGGTGCGCGTGGTCGTCGGCGTGGAGGAAGTTGGGATCGGTCAGGATAGTGAAGCCCGCGTAGCGCAGGATGACCGTCGCGGCGCCGACGAAGAAGATCGAGCCGGCAGAGTAGTCGGACCGGCGCATCGCGCTCGATCCTGGTTCTACGAGGAAGGTGTGCCGATCTCCTTAAATCTCGAGGCGCGCGTCTTCGAGGTCGAGGTCCCGTTCGACGCGGCGTCTGGCTTCTTCGCTCAGGCGGCCCTCGTTCCTGAGCTGGAGCAGCGCTGCCCGCTCCGCGCCGAGCAGGTCGCGCCTGAAACGTTGGTAGTCCTGGGAGCGTTCCTCGTAGTCTTCGCCGTTCTCGGTTTGGCCTTCGAGGCGGGCGAGGAAACGGCGGCGGCGGTACTCGTAGAGGTCGCGCATCCGCTCGGCAGTGTCCTTGCGCACCCGGCCCTCGTTCTCTAGCTCGTCGATCTTTTCGAGCGCCGCCTCCGCCGCTTGCAGGCGTGCCTCTATCTCCTCGCGCTCTTCGTCGCCTCCTGCTCCCGAGAGGCCCAGACGGCGGATGATGAACGGCAGGCTCAGACCCTGCGGCACCAGGGTGAGCAGGATGACGCAGAAGGTGAGGAAGAGGATCAGATCCCGCCCAGGGAAGGCGCTCCCATCCTGGACGGTGAGGGGGATGGCCAGGGCGGCCGCCAGAGAGACGGCCCCCCTCATGCCCGTGTAGGCGACCACGGCGGCGTACCGCCAGGGAGGATACGTCTCTCGTTCGCGCAGGCGGCGGCTCAGGTAGCGAGGGAGGTAGGCCGCCGGGAGCGTCCACACAAGGCGTGTCCCGATCACCGCCAGGATCACGAGCGCGGCGTAGAGGAGCACCGACGTAACAGAGTATTCACCGGAGATACTTTCGAGGACGTTTGGGAGCTGCAACCCGACGAGAATGAACAGCACCGAGTTGAGCAAGAAGGGCAACGCCTCCCACACGGAGAACGCCTGAAGCCGGGTGCGCGGCGCGGTAGTTTCGGGGTTGCGCCAGCCGAGGTAGACACCGGCCGCGACCACGGCGAGCACGCCGGAGGCGCCGAGTTCTTCCGCCGGGATGTAGGCGGCGTAGGGCGTGACGAGCGAGATGGTGATCTCCACCAGCGGGTCCTCGATCCGCTGTCGCACCCGCGAGATCACCCACCCCGCCAACAAACCTATGGCGGTCCCACCGGCCCCGTAGAGCACGAACTCCAGCCCCGCATACAGCGGCGAGAAGGTTCCGGTCACGACAGCCGCCACGGCCACGCGGGACAAGACCAGCGCCGTGCCGTCGTTGACCAGGCTCTCGCCTTCGAGGATCGTCACGATCCGGCGCGGCGCCCCCAGACGGCCGGCTATCGCCGTCGCCGCCGCCGGGTCGGTCGGGGAGACGATCGCCCCGAGCACGAACGCCGCTGCCCACGGAAGACCGATGACCGCGTGCGCCACCACAGCGACGGTGACGGTCGTGAGCAGCACGAGGGCGATGGATAGGGACGCTATCGGTCTCAGGTTCGCCCGGAGGTCGCGCGGCGAGGAGAAAAAGGCCGCCGAATAGAGCAGCGGGGGGAGGAAGATCAGCAAGATCAGATCCGACGGCAACTCGACGTTGGGCACGACGGGGACGAGGCCCAAAGCGAGCCCCCCAATGACGAGGAGGACCGGATATGGCACCCTGAGATAGTTAGAGAGCATCACGAGCCCGGCCACCGCCACGAGCAGTCCCAAAACCCAGAGCTCTAAATGCCCCAGCATCGCACCGTACCCTCGAAACTACTCACCACTATATCTTACGGGCGTGCGAGGGTTCACGTCGCGCCCGGCGCCCGGTACAACCAGGGTACGGTGGATCATAGATATTTTCAGGTCCCTCTCTACCCGGCCCTACGCCGTCACCGGGCACGGGGCTGCCCGGTCTTTGACCTCTCGGACGGCCCGCTTCTACCGATCGGAGGCGCTTGGCACAGACTACCGCAGCGGCGGACAGGACGAAGACGCCCGTCCGCCGCTTCCCGGCTTTGCTCTCGTTCTACGGTGTGAGGGTGACCCTGGTGCGCCCCTACGGGCCCGAACGCGGGGTTCCTCGCCGATTCCTACTGGCCGCTACTCGATCTATCTTCCTCCCCGCTCCTCCTCGCCCAAGATCGCATCCTTAACCCTGTCTACGAGTCCTTTGTCTTCTTCCCGTGTCTCTTGTTGCGGGGTTGCGCTGAGCTGCTGGAGGATGCTGAGCTCGTCGGAGCTGCCCCAGCGCTCGACCATCTTGCCGTCGCGGAAGCGTGCGATCTGGACTCCCCGCGCCGTTATCCGCCGTCCGGTGGGCGCCACCCCGAGGAACTCGCCTTCGTGCGTGCCGGTGACCGTGTAGGCTAGGGCCACGTCTTCGTCGGTGGCCGTCATGTGCTCCGGCGTGACCTCGAGGTCCGGGAAGCCGGCGCGCATCGTCCCGAAGAGCTGCTTATAACCCTCCGGTCCCGGGCCCTGGTCGGGCGCCGGGTCGTGGTCGACGACGTTCGGGTCGACGACCTCGTCGAAGACGTCGAAGTTTCCGCTGTTGACGCCCTCCGCGAACCGCTCCTGGGCGGCGATGTTCTCTTCGCGGGCCATGAGATCACTCTCCTTCTTCTCGAATGCCGGTCTCTTCGTCCGGCTAAGGCTTGAGGACGACCTTTGTATACCCGTCCACGTGCTTGTCGAACTTGTCGTAGGCGTCGGGGGCCTCGTCGAGCGGGAGCTCGCGCGAGACGATCTGGCACCTCTTGCCCACCGACCCGGCTCTGACAGCACGTTGCAGCAAAGGTGAACCGATGACAACATGGCTGCATGAATGGTTATTCCGAAGACCTTCGAGAGAAGATAGTCGCTGCCGTAGGACGTGGGAGCTCCAAGAGCCAGGCG
>JAIVIG010000446.1 GCA_020200675.1 Actinomycetota bacterium | reverse complement strand
GTTGAATTCCCTACGGGCTACTCTCAGAAAACTTCCGCGTTGTAGTGCTCGACTTCCTCATCCGCCTCTATTCATCCAACTTCCGACTTGTTTAACTCTGGTCAGGAGCTTGGTGGTCTGCAGCCGCTAAGCTTCTAGGGTACCGGTTTCAGGGATCGCTCGCCAACTTCCTGTCGCCCGTAAGGTGGGTTGGCTTGTTCTCGGCTTGCGTCCCGCCGGTGCCCGCGGCAGGCGGAGTGACTCAAAAGAGGTATGGGAGCAAGGCCCGAAGTCGGAATGTCCTTCGCGCACGCCGATGGCAGAGAGGTCCGACCGAAAACGGAGGTGCGCGCTCATGGAGGTCTTGATCGGGGTCGATCCCCACAAAACGTCGGTCGCCGTCGCTGCGGTCGACGAAGCCAAAGGCGAGCTCGTCGAGCGTGCCGCCTTCCCGCAGGATCGCGCCGGCTTGAGGTCCCTCGAACGCTGGGCGAAACGGTTCCCCGAGCGCCGTTGGGCGGTGGAGAACGCCGGCGGCCTCGGTCGGCACCTGGCGGGGAGGTTGGCAGCGGCTGGCGAGTCTGTGGTGGACGTGCCGCCCAAGCTTTCGGCACGGGTGCGGGTGCTCTCGAGCTTCGCTGGCAACGCCCGCAAGAACGATGGGCTCGATGCTCTCGCCACCGCGTTGGCCGCCTCGCGCAACGAGCGGCTGGCGGCGGTCGATCCCGAGGCCGCCTCGGAGGTGCTGCGCCTGCTTTCCGAGAGGCGCGAAGACTTGGTGGCCGAGCGTACCCGGTCGCTCAACCGACTGCACGGGCTTCTGCGGGACCTCGTCCCCGGCGGGGTAGCTCGGACGCTCTCGGCCGATCGGGCCGCGCGTATCCTGCGCGGCATACGGCCCCAGGGTGCCTCGGCCCGCCTGCGCCGGCGGTTGGCTTCGGAGATCTTGCGCGACGTCAGGACGCTGGATAGGAAGGTCGCGGACCTCAACGGGCGCATCGAGGTCGAGGTGGAAGCCTCCGGCACCACCCTCACCGAGATCTTCGGCATAGGTCCCATCCTGGCCGCGAGGATCATCGGGACTGTAGGCGACGTGGGGCGCTTCCCGACCAAGGCGCACTTCGCCTCCTACTCTGGCACGGCGCCGGTGGAGGCCTCAAGCGGCGAGGTGGTGCGCCACAGGCTCTCGCTGGCCGGCAACCGCAAGCTCAATAACGCCCTGCACATGGTCGCGCTATGCCAGGCCAGGTCGGACGCTCGGGGCGGAGGGTACTACCGCAAGAAGATCGCGGAGGGCAAATCCCGTAAGGAGGCGCTGAGGTGCCTAAAGAGGCGCGTCTGCGATGCCGTCTTCAGGAGCCTCATGGCGGACTCGCGGGCGCCTTCGCGCAGCGCCGCTTGACAAAGAGGAGCCGAGAACACCTAAAGGGCGAAATTCGGAGAATCCGGCCGCGACTCCTCTTTACAGGGATGGCTACAAACCGGATACTCCCCTCAGCCAAGGAAACGCCGATCTACCTAAGCGCTGCTTAGAAAGGCACAGAGATTGGACCATGACTATCACCCCTGCAGAAGGGCGCGAGCCGGGGCTTAGTGCTCTGGCACGGAATTACGGTGACGTATTTTGGGATCATGCTGCCTCATCTGTAGACGGAGAAGGCTGCCACTGGATCTTGGCTAGCAGAGCGTCGAGATCGGCACGGGTGAACTTCCACTCGAAGGGTTGGGCAATCCGCTCGTAATGGTCCTGGAAGGCGAGCAGCCGGGCTTCTACCTCGGCGAGGTCGGAGAAGTCGTTGGGGATAAGCACCTTGCGTTGTACGACGGAGAAGTAGATCTCGATTTGGTTGAGCCACGAGGCGTGTACCGGCAGGTGGACCAGCACCAGGCTGGAAAAGGCACTTTGCAGTCGGTCGATGGAAGCCTGCCCGCGATGGCTACTGCCATTGTCCACAACCCAGAACACACGATTGGCGGAGGCGTAGGGCTCCACGCTCATGACCTGTTCGACCAGGCGGCCGAACGGCTCGATCCCCGTGGAGGATTCACAACGACCGAAGAGCCTGGCGCGATGGACGTCCCAGGCGGCCAGGTAGGCTAGCGCCCCGCCACGTTCGTACTCGTGCTCGACGCGCATCGTTCGGGCGGGTGCTGGCGGTGCGGTGGGATGCTCGCGGATGCGTGCTTGGATGGAGGTCTTCTCGTCGGCACAGACAACGAAGTCGCCCTCGCCGAGCGGTTCGCCCTCGGAGTGTCGATGATAGAGGTCGAGCACCCGGTCGGCCTTGGCCGCGAAGTTGGGGTCGCGGGGGAAGACCCAGCTGCGGTGTTGCCAGGGACGGATGGCGTCGGCAGAGAGCCACCGCCAGATGGTGGTATCCGAGATAGAAGCGACGATGCCCTGCTCGACGGCGGCTTGGGCGAGATCCGGAGCGTGCCAGCGGGCCAACGGCGCACCGCTTGTGGCTGGCAGTTCGCACGCCAGTGCCTTGATCGCCACGACTACCTCCGGGGGGGAAAGCCGGGGGCCGCCCGGTTCGCGATCGCTCTTGGAGCCCGCTCAGGCGCTGTTCGTAGAACCTCTTGCGCCACTTGGAAACGATCTGGCGGGGAGTGTTCAATCGGACGGCGATCCGGTCGTTACGTAGTCCCTCGGCGGCCAGCAGCACGATCTTGGCCCTTATTACGTCGCGATGCGGCGAGGTATAGCGTCGGGCGGTCACTTCGAGCCGATCACGCTCGTCGTCGGTTAGTTCGATGTGGTAAGGGCTGGTTCTCGGCATGGCCTGCTCCTTTCAGAGGCAAGCATGCCTGCCGATACCCACGAGCGCCAGGTTTGGTTACGTCACCGTAATTATGTTGGAGAGTACTAAGCATCCTCACGCGCTGGAACAGGTGAGTGTAGCGATGTTGTTTTTCGAGCTTCTTAAGCTCATGAG
>JAIVIG010000445.1 GCA_020200675.1 Actinomycetota bacterium | reverse complement strand
GTCTATCTCCGTCTCCAGAACGTAACCTGTATGTTCCTCTTCTATGTCGTTGGTCTTTCGCCGGAGCTGTCCTTCGAAGTAGGCCATGGCCGATCCCCTTTCCGATTGTCAGGTGGGGACATAGTACCTGTCTTTATGGTTGTAGACCGGACCTGTGACCAGAGTGGTGCGCCTGGAAGGATTCGAACCTCCGACTCGCGGTTTAGGAAACCGCTGCTCTATCCCCTGAGCTACAGGCGCAAAGCGCCACCAGTTTAACCCGGCAGGAACAGGCTTACCACCGTGCGGTGAAGGGTGATCATACGGATCTGTTGCGGGACCAGGACGGGTTGGAACTTCAGACGTACTTGTTCTTTCGGACGCACATTCAGTTGAATGGAGGTCGGGAACGACGTATGATTCAGCGGTACTCGTGCCCGGGTAGGTGGATATGGCGCAAGGGTTACATGCATTTTTGTTTTCGCCGCGGGAGAAGTGTAAGCGGCGGGACGTGCGATCCTACGTTGCAGGCTACTGAAGGAGAGGCCGCGGAGGGTAGGAACAGGTTCGGAGGAGGCTATCGCCCGAACGGGACTAACGATCCGACGAAGAAAACGGGGATGCTTGCGCCACTCCTGACATTGCTCAAGACCTCGCTGCTCTTGCTGGTGGCCGGGGCTCTCGCCGCGGGCTGCGGGTTCGGTGGCGGCGGGGAGCTCACGCTGGGGTACCTGGGCTGGGACGAGAACGTAGCCAACTCCAATTTGACGAAAGTTCTCCTAGAAGACGACCTCGGCTACCAGAACGTCGAGCTCAAGCTCGCCGACGACGTGGGGCCCGTCTACCAGGACCTGATCGACGGCAACACGGATGCTTTTCTGGACGCTTGGATGCCGAATCATCAGCAGTTCGTGGACCGGGGTCGGATCGAGGTATCCAGAGAGCCGTGGTACAACGGCGAGACCAGGTATGGTATCGCCGTCCCGAGCTACATGAAAAACATCCATACCATATCCGACCTCGACTCCTCCGGGACCGACATGATCACGGGTATAGAGCCGGGCGCCGTGCTCATGAAGAAGATCGAGACCGACGTGGTACCGAAGTATCATCTGGACTTCAACCTCGTAGAGGCCACCACGCCGGCGATGCTCGACGAGCTCAAGCAAGCATACGGCATGAAGGAGCCGTTCGTGTTCCTCGCCTGGTCGCCGCACTGGATGAACCAGGAGTACGATTTCCGCTACCTCGCGGACCCTAAGAACGCGATGGGCGGGGTGGACGACCCCCAGAGGCTGCACTCGGTCACACGGGAGGGGCTCTCCCAGGACGAGCCCGCGGCCTACGCCCTCATCACCGCCATGAGGCTGAACGAGGACCAAGTAGGTGCTATAGAGCTGGCTATAAACGGGGCTGATGAACCGGAGCAAGGTGTCCGCGAATGGCTTCAGGAGAAGAAGCACCGGGAGATAGTCCAGCCCTGGGTCGAGGCCGCAAAGAGCGCGCAGGAGGATTAGCGAGACGTGAAAAGCGAAGATAGGAGCACGGACAGTATCCGGTCCGACATGGTCGAGGAAGCACTGCGCATCTCCGAGGAGGCGGAACGCAAGAACGTGGCGCTCCGTCTACTGGGAGGCGTGGCGATCAAAGTGCGCGCCAGGGACGGTCTTAACCCGGCCTTCGAGCGCGAGTACGCGGACCTTGACTGGATCACACCGAAGGGTAAATCCGCCCAGGTGCAGCGATTCTTCGAGTCCCTTGGATACGCGCCGCAGACGCGCTTCAACGCGATCTATGGCAGGGAGCGGCTACTTTACTTCGACGAGGAGCATGACCGGCAGGTGGACGTGCTCGTCGGCACCTTCAGGATGTCCCACGAGATCCCCTTCGGGGAGCGCATGACCATGGAACCGCTTACCGTACCGCTCGCGGAGCTCCTGCTGACGAAGCTCCAGATCATCGAGTTGAACGAGAAGGACGTCCGCGACACCCTGGCCCTGTTGCACGACCATCCGGTGGACGAGCAGGACGGAGAGTCCGTAAACGCCGCGCACGTCGCGAAGCTGTGCGCGTCTGACTGGGGCCTCTGGCGCACCTTCACGGCCAACCTCGAAGCTCTGGGCGACCACCTGGCGCGCTACGACCTGCCTGCAGAGAGCAAGGAGCGCATCATGGACCGCGTCCGGACTTTGCTCGAGCGCATCGAGAGGGAGCCGAAGTCGTTCGGTTGGAAGATGCGCGCGAAGATAGGCGATCGCAAACGCTGGTACGAACTGCCCGAGGAGGTGGAGGGAGGACCATGATCTCTAAGCTCTTTAACCGGGAACCCGACACGAGGGTCTTCTTCGCCACGGACATCCACGGCTCGGAGACCTGCTGGCGCAAGTTCCTGAACTCGGGCAAGCACTACGAGGCGAAGGTGATGGTCCTCGGCGGCGACATGACGGGTAAAGCGCTCGTCCCGATAGTCGAGGACGGAGCAGGCCGCTGGCACGCGACGCTCCTTGAGAACCGGCGGAACTTCGAGAGCGAGGATGAGGTAAAGGAGTTCGAGGACTCGGTCAGGCGACGCGGCTACTATCCGTTCCGGACCGACCCTGACAAGATGTCCGAGCTCGAGTCGGACGAGAAACTGCGCGACAAGCTCTTCCACCAGGAGATGCTCGGGACCGTCGAGCGCTGGATGCGGATGGCCGACGAGAAGCTGGAGGGGACGGGGATCGAGTGCTTCGTCAGCCCCGGCAACGACGACCAGTTCGAGGTTGATGAGATCATCTCCTCGGCCAAAGGCGTGCGGCTGGCCGAGGGAGAGGTAGTCGAGTTCGGCGACTTCCAGATGGTCTCGACCGGATGGTCCAACCGCACACCCTGGGATACCTACCGCGAGGAGGACGAGGACGACCTCGCCGAGCGACTGCGGAAGATGACCTCGCAGGTAACCAC
>JAIVIG010000193.1 GCA_020200675.1 Actinomycetota bacterium | reverse complement strand
GATTTACACACTTGACAGGACACATACCCCTACGGCACCCGCTTCTGAGCCTCTCTTTAGTCCCAATGGCGCCATTTTTGAGGCCTCTGAGCCCGATTTAAATCTATCTATGGTCCTCCAACTGACTTTTTCAACAGGCTCGCTTCTTCTCGGAAACCAGCCCTTACATAGGGCATAAATTTGGCCTTCCGCAGTTTTGCAAACACCTCTTTTTCTGTCTTAATTACTTAAAGTAACCAAGTGGGAGTTTGACAGTAAGTTTCACGGTAAAAGGAGGAGACATTAGATTTCGGGTAAGCGGAGTACCCCTGTGGCTTCTACCGTGTGTGGTGGTCGTCTTCCTGTTAGCTGGCTGTTCGGGATCCGAGACCTTCCAAGAAAAACAGGTAGAGTCTCCTACCGATCGTCCCAACATCATCCTCATCCTCACCGATGACTTGGACTTCGCCTCTGCTCAGAAGATGCCCCAGATACGCTCCCAGTTGATCGAGGAGGGCACATCGTTCGAGAACGCCTTCGTTAGCTACCCACTGTGTTGTCCCTCACGGGCGACCATCCTGACCGGTCTCTACGCTCACAACCACAACGTAAAGGGCAACACCCCCGCGTACGGGGGCTTCCAGAAGTTCCTGGACGAAGGGCATGAGGAAAACACAGTCGCCGTCCGCTTGCAGGAGAGCGGATACCAGACTGCCTACTTCGGCAAGTACCTCAACGGCTACCCTGGCGAAGAGGATCCAGCTTACGTCCCGCCCGGCTGGGACGAATGGCATGCTCTCGGAGTGGAAAACAAGTATTCCGAATACGATCTCAACGAAAACGGCGAAGTAGTCTCCTACGGAAAGAGACCCAAAGATTACCTCACCGATGTTCTTTCTAGTAAGGCAATGGAGTACGTCCAAGGCACCACGGACCACTCCGAGCCTTTCTTCATGCACCTCTCCCCGCACGCCCCACATTTGCCCGCGTCCCCCGCAAAACGACACCGGAATGCGTTCGCCGAAGAGGCGGCTCCCCGCCCCCCGTCGTTCAACGAGGAGGACGTCTCTGATAAACCGCTTTGGATTAAGCACAGGCAGCGCATCTCGGAAGAAGAGGTCTCCAACATCGACACTCGCTACCGCCGACGCTTAGAAAGTATGCTAGCGGTCGACGAGATGGTCGCTTCGCTTATCCAAGAGCTAGAAGCTGCTGGCAAGCTAGATAACACCGTTATATTCTTCACCTCGGATAACGGCTGGGAGCAAGGTGAGCACCGCATACACATAGAGAAGAGTTTCCCGTACGAGGAGTCTGCCCACGTACCCTTCTTCGTTAGGGGGCCAGGCATCTCTTCCGATTCGAAGGTGGAGAAGCTCGCCCTCAACACCGACCTCGCCTCAACCTTCGCGGAGTTGGCCGGAGTGAATTTTTCAGGCGACGGGCGCTCACTGGTGCCGTTGCTCCGCGGCGAAGATCCGCAATGGCGTTCGAACATCCTGCTGGAAGGGTTTGGGGAGTATTTCTCCGATGGCAGCGCCCCACCGGCATACGAGGCTGTCAGGACCGACAGCCACAAGTACATTGAATACATAAACGGAGAGAGGGAACTCTACGACGTCGAAGCCGACCCCTACGAACTGGAAAACGTACATGATAGCGCTGATCCCTCTCTAATTGAGAACCTAAAGACCAAGCTCGACGCGCTGAGAAACTGCGCTGCTGAGTCGTGCCGGGAGGCTGAGGACTCCCCCTAGCACTGTCTTGCAGGGTCCAAAAGAGCTAGCTTGTGTAGCGCCTCGCCTGAAGGCTGTTAAAGTCTTTATGTCGATAAAGAGCGGATGGCCTCTATTCACCAGGTTGCCTAGAAGGCTTCAGGCTGTTGAAAAACTCCCTTGGTACTCGCTTTTGGCCCAGATCGGGTACCAAACACGCCGGGTTTGGGGCGTTTCAAGCCCGGTTTGTGGTCGCTATCTGCTCAACGCCGGCTTTTTCAACAGCCTCTTGGCTTCTCGGAAACCGAGCTTTCGGTGATGGCCTTCTCGGAAACTGATGGGCAAAAAGAGAGTCGGGTTTTCACGCTTCGGCTCTTAGGAGCCGTCTTCGGCTTCACGACATGTCTGTCCGGCACAGTATTTTAAGGATTCGAGACGGGAGCTGAGGCCGTCGACGAGTGCGGGATCGGTGCCCTCAGGAAAGCTTTGAACTTCATCAGCGTCGGAGGAAAGATCGTAGAGTTCCTTCTCCCCGGTGTCGTACTCGACGTACTTGTAAGCGTCCGTCCTAATGCCTGCGTAGGTCGGAGTCTCTAGTGGTTGCCCTCCGTCCCCGCTCCAGTGCTCGATGAGGAAAGCCGAGCGCCAGCTCGTGGGCGGCATTCCGCTCAACAACGGTACTAACGACCGCCCATCGACAAACTCGGGCACCGATACACCGGCAAGCTCTGCAAAGGTCGGCGCGAAGTCGATGTTCAACGACGTTTCCTTCACGCTAGCCTCGGCAGGCACCCCTGGGCCTCGCACCGCCAAGGGAACTCGCACGGCCTCCTCATAGGCCGTGCGCTTGCCCAGGTAGACTCGATGCTCGCCCAAGTGAAAACCGTTGTCGGAGGTGAAGAAGACGTAGGTGTTCTCCAGGTTCCCCGCCACGTCCATCTCTTTCATCAGGCCTGCGACCATCTCGTCCAACGACAGCAACATCTCCAAGCGGTTGCGGTAGGAGCGCTCGAACTTTTCCGAGCCACGATCAGAGTCGTCTAGCCGGGGCAAGCTTCGTACCCACTCTGGTTTGTCGTCGACGTCGGGCTCGTCGAAGGAGGGCGGTCGTGGCACTTCGGCATCAGGGTACTCGTCATCGTGCCGCGGTGCCGGCTTGAACGGGCCGTGGGGCGCGGCGGTGGCTAGGTTAGGAGACGGTGGTACCGTTGTCGTTTATCTGGTAGTCGTAGTAGCCATTTCCGCCGAACCTGCCATACCACTCATCCCATCCGGGCGGCACGCGTGTCTCGTCGTTTCCTGGGTAGCCATTCAAGTACTTGCCGATAAGGGCGGTTCGGTAGCCCTCGCTCTTAAGCCAGGTGGCCACTGTAGAGTCCTCATGTCCCTGGTCTCGGAACGTTTGGACCCCCCCCTGTGGTTCTCGGTTCGTCAGTACTCGGTGGTTGTGGGTGTACTGTCCCCTCAGTATCGAAGCGCGCGAGGGGCAGCATACAGAGTGGGTCACGAAGGCGTTCTCGAATACGAGCCCCTGCTCGGCGAAGAGCTGTCGAGTCTGTGGCATATGCTCGAAATCGTCTAGCCGCATGTCATCGGCGAGGATGAAC
The DNA here is from genome assembly GCA_020200675.1 of Actinomycetota bacterium. GTDB lineage: Bacteria > Actinomycetota > Rubrobacteria > Rubrobacterales > Rubrobacteraceae > Rubrobacter_F. The sequence goes on along the minus strand of JAIVIG010000193.1, from coordinate 2,502 downwards.
ACGATGTTCGGCTTCTCGTCATCGCCTTGCCCTAGCGCAGCGCAACCAGATAAGCCTAGTAAGGTTAAGGTTATCAGCACCAAGATCGTAGCAAGAAATCGAGTGTTTACCGTGTCTCCTCACCTAGAATACGAGAGTAAAAAGACAGCAGAGGAAACTGTCTACCTCAATGGTAACCGATGGCAGCAGCTAACTCCATGGTCCGCCGAAGAAAAGCTTGTACCTGGCTGCTAGGGAATAGGCTGCCTCTATTCACCGAGCTGCCGAGAGGAGGTCAGGCTGTTGAAAAACTCCCCGTTGTCTACTTCCGACCCTCGATCAGGCGTCGAAAACACCCGTTTCGGGGCTCTAAAGCCCGATTTGGGACCGTAGATCAGCCCAGCATCGAGTTTTTCAACAAGCTGCTGCCTTCTAGGCAGCTCGGTGAATAGAGGTAACCCTACCCCAGGCACTCTAGGTTTCCACCCAACCCTTGACAAGTTAGTTATTAGCGGTCATTGTCAAAAGAGTTAGGCTACTCGCTGGGGAAAGCGGAGGAAGGAGAAGACTCTATGTCCGAAGAGAACAAGGCACTGTCTCGCCGCTCTATAGAGGAGGTCTTCAACGCGGGCAACCTGGACGTGGTAGACGAAATCGTCGACCCAGACCATGTTCACCACGATCCTACCATGCCCGAGGAGGGGCATGGTCTCGAGCATTTCAAGCAGTTCGCCAGCATGTACCGCTCAGCCTTTCCCGATGTCCATATCGAGATTGAGGATCAGATCGCCGAGGGGGACAAGGTGGTTAGCCGCTGGGTGGCTAAGGGTACCCACCAAGGGGATCTCATGGGCATTGCCCCTACCGGCAACCGGGTAGAGGCTGCGGGAATGACTATAGATCGCATCGCCGAGGGCAAGATCGCAGAAACCTGGGACAACTACGACGCTTTGGGGATGATGCAGCAGCTGGGCGTGATACCTTCCCCGGAGCAGGCCGAAGCCTAACGAGCGTGTAAGCCATCGGTCGAGAAATCGTAGAGCCGGAGTGCGAACACCCCGGCTCTTCTTATGCCTCTGAGTTTCCGAGAAGGCATCAGGCTGTTGAAAAACTCCCCGTTACTGCTTGCGGTCCTCGATTCTGGTTCAAAAACGCCTGTTTCAGGGCTCTAAAGTCTGATTTGGAGCCTCTAGAGCCAGTCTATGCAGCCATGAACGTGCTTGGATCGAGTTTTTCAACAGGCTGGCATCTTCTAGGCAGCGTGGTGAATAGAGGCCGCCCACCTCCTTACCGCCGGCTATTTGTCGTGTGTGTATCAAAAACGTTCCTTTTTGAGACAGGGGCAAAAGTGTCTCCTACCACAAGCGCAAACCCTTTAGAGAGATGCACGAGATCTTGACTGGGTGCATCATTCTCTCCGTAAGAGAAATGAGCACGGATCATGAGTGAGCGAGTTTCACTACAACCAGTAGACGCAGCCAATGTAACCATCCTGGTGGATAACTCCATCGACCTCCTCCTATCTAGTAGCGAGGTTGCCCAGAGGCCTCGGGTAGCTTACGACATGTGGGAGCGAGAACGAGAGCAGTTGATCGCCGAGCATGGCCTCTCGCTACTGCTGACTATAGAGCGGGAGGGCCATAGTGCGTCGCTCATCTACGATGCAGGACTTGGACGCAAGACCGCCCTCCACAATATGGACATACTTCAGGTCCGGCTGCCCGATCTACGGACGATTGTGATGTCTCACGGCCACAGTGACCACCACGGCGGGCTAGAGGGCATGATCCGGCGCGTCGGTGCGCGGGGCATGCCGCTCGTTATCCATCCTGAAGCCTGGCGAGATCGCAAGATCGTCTTCCCAACGGGTGCCGAGCTGCACCTGCCCCCACCAAGCCCTCAGGATCTCGAGCGGGAAGGTGTAGCGATAACTGAGGAGCGTCAGCCGAGCCTATTGATCGATGGAACAGTGCTGGTCACTGGGCAAGTCGAGCGGGTCACCGACTTCGAGAAGGGCTTCCCACTCAATTACGCACGCCTGGATGGCTCTTGGGAGCCCGATCCCTGGATCTGGGATGACCAAGCGGTGGTTGTCAATCTGAAGGGCAAGGGACTGGTGGTGCTTTCTGGCTGTAGCCACGCCGGAGCGATCAACGTGCTACACCAGGCTCAGCGGCTGACTGGAGAGGATCGGGTGCATGCCTTCGTGGGAGGGATGCACCTCACTGGGGGGATCTTCGAGCCACTGATGCCTCGAACGCTGGATGAACTGGCTAGGATTAGTCCGAGATGGTTAGTACCAGGACACTGCACAGGGTGGAAGGCAACCCACGAGATCTCGCGGCGATTTCCGGAGGCGTATGTGCAAAGCAGCGTCGGCACTCAGCTGCAATTTGCATAGTCGCTAGGTAGGACGGGCGATTCAAGTGCCTTCAGAGGTGTCTCATAAACGATCGTTTTTGATACAGGCTAAAGAGCTTGCGTTAAGAGAACTAATTGCCGGTTCTAAGGTCTTCTCGGGGA
>JAIVIG010000192.1 GCA_020200675.1 Actinomycetota bacterium | reverse complement strand
GCCGCTCTAGTCTACCTACGTTACCCCGGCTCCCACCACGCGAGGATACGCACGACGAACATGTTGGAGAGGCTCTTCAAGGAGGTGAAGCGGAGGACGAAGGTGATTGGGGTTTTCCCGAACGAGACGAGCGCGACGAGCCTGGCGACGGAGATAACCTTGAGGAGCAGTGAGGAGTGGGCGCTAAAGCGCTACCTCACGATGGACGCCCTTGAAACGGTAGAAAAACCGAACCCACAACTTTCGAGACGTTGACACCGGGAGGATTCCGATTTCTCCGAATTTCGTTTCTCGCTCATACTCGGAAGTGTACATCCGGATTCCGTATGACACCTCCAAAGTTCGCGCGTTCTTCCCTCTCTCGGTGGCAGTATAACCGGGCGCGCCGGACAGCAGCGACGAAGCTATCGTTGCGTGTACGCGTGAAGGGAGGCCGCGCTGTGCAAGGAGTGCACTAGCGTCGAGCTCGAGCCTCTATAGCTCTGAGACGACCTACTTCGCGCGCCGACGAGCTTGACCGGCTCGCTTATGCCTCTCTCACCCATAGGGCACCCGCTTTCGTCCCAGCCTCACCCGATGCTGGGTTCTTCAGTGCTCGTCCTGCGAGATCAGCTCGGCCAGGGCCTCCACGGCCTCCTCCGCGTCGTCTCCCTCGGCCCGGATCTTTATCTCGTCGCCCTTCTTGGCTCCCAGGGTCATGATCTTGAGCGAGCTCTTCGCGTTTGCCTCGCGCTCGCCTTTGATCACCACGATCTCTGAAGTAAACCCCTTCGCCGTCTTGACGAACTGCGCCGCCGGCCGGGCGTGAAGACCCGCTTCGGGTCCGACTGTCGCCTCTCTCTCCACCACTGCCTGTATCCCATCTGTTCGCTTCCCACTACCCTGGTTCCGGATCAGAAAGGCTCTTGGTCCGGTATTCTGTGCTCCCTAAACCCTGCCGCCGGTGTCAGACGCCTTGCGCTGGCGGTCTCGCTCGAAGGCCGCTACCAGGTTCATCTCGTTAAGGAGACCGGCGGGTTTGAGGACGGCTTTGATCGGCAACCCCAGTAAACTGGTCGGTCTCCTTAACGCATCCTCGGCCAGCTTGAGCGGCAGCCGAGCGGTCCGTTCGGCCAGGTCCTTTGCGTACTCGACGTATATGTGCCCCGAGTAGACCCGGGTAATCCCGCAGTTCGCGCACCGGCTGGCGCGCAGGTGTTCGGAGAGGTACAGCAGCTCGTGCGGTCCCTCCACCCCGCAGGTCGAGCAGGTGAGTATGGCGTCTCGCTCAACCTTCAACGTGCTCTCCTCTCACAGCAACAACTCCCAGTCCGAGAGTGCCGCCTGAACGTCCATGAGGAACCTGGCCCCGTCGGCCCCGTCCGCCACCCGGTGATCTACCGAGAGTGTACCGGAGATTACCAGCCGCGGTATCCACTCTCCGTCGCGCCACTCCGGCACCGTGCGAACCCGCCCGACCGCCAAAATCGCTGCTTCCGGAGCGTTTATTATGGCGTCTACCCGCGGGCTCAACTCTAGCTTCCCGTCGGCGTAGCGGCCGTTCAGGCGAGGATGGTCTTTTAGCGTTCGGGCGACGACCAGCGCGAGGAGCGCCGTGACGGAGGGGGCGGGCTCCATCTTTTCTTTCAAACGCCCGACCAGCTCCAGCAAACGGTCGGCTTTCAGGTCCCGGGTGAGGTAGAAGTGTGGCACCTCGGAGAAGCTCCGGGCCGTGCGTTCGGCTCCGAGGCGTCGGATGCGGGAGAGCGGCTCACGAAGCGCGGGCTCCGTAGTAGCGTTTGCCGCGTCTTCCACGATCTCCGGCTCGGGGGGGCGGAGCCCGCCGTCCATCTCCAGGACGTCCGAAAGGTAGATCCGTCCGTGAGGGCCGGACCCCGAGACGTTCTCTATGGGAAGACCCCGCTCGGCAGCCACCCGCCGGGCAGCGGGCGAGGCCCGAACCCGACGGCCGTTCTCGGATTGCAAAGCCTCCGGTTTCTTCTTCACAACCCGGCGAGCCGGCTCTTCTATGGAGAGTTCGCCTTCTCCGGGTTCGCTACCGCCCCTCACCTCCGAGGGCTCTGCGGGATCCGGGCTCTCCTCTCCCGGCGCGGTGATGTAGGCGAGCGGCGCCCCGACTGGGACGGTCTCGCCCTCTTCGCCACGCAGGTTTCGAATGATGCCGTCGGCGGGGGACTCTATCTCGTAGGATGTTTTGTCTGTGTCTATCTCCAGGACGGGGTCGCCCTTCTCTACCTCGTCTCCCTCCCGTACGAGCCACCGAACGATGCCCGCCTCTTCCATGTCCATGCCCAGGTTTGGCACCTTCAGCTCGATGGCCATCTCTAGGAGTACACCCCCACCCGAACATCAAGAAGGGCCTTCACCGCGTCGACCACCTTCTCCGGGCTGGGGCGGATGTACGCCTCCAGCTTCTTGTTGTAGGGGATCGGCACGTCCGCGCCCGCAACCCGGGCAGGGGCCCGGTCCAGGGCGTAGAAGCTCTCGCCTTCCGCGATCCGGGCGACTACCTCCGCGCCCCAGCCCGCGGTCTTGACGTCCTCTTCGACCACCACCAGCTTGCCGGTCTTCTCGACCGAGCGCGCGACCGTTTCGTGGTCCATCGGGGAGAGCGTCCGCAGGTCCACCACTTCGGCCTCGATCCCCTCGTCGGCCAGAGCTTCCGCCGCCTCCAGGGCGTACCGGTGCACGAGCCCGGCCGCCACCACCGTTATGTCCTCGCCCTCCCGGCTTACGTTGGCTTCCCTCAAGGGTACGTGATAGGGCTCCTCTGGCACGTCACCTTTGCGGTTGTAGAGCAGCTTGTGCTCGTAGAAGATGACCGGGTTCGGATCGTCGAGTGCGGCGAGCAGGAGGCCCTTGGCGTCGTAGGGGGTGGAGGGCATAACGACCTTCAAGCCCGGAACGTGGACGAACCAGGCCTCGAGCGACTGGGAGTGCTGGGCGGCGGCGCCGGTGCCCGCGCCGCCGGGGGTACGCACGACCATCGGGACCGTGCCCTCGCCGCCGAACATGTAGCGCAGCTTGGCGGCCTGGTTTACGAGCTGGTCCATGCAGTGGGTGATGAAGTCGGAGAACTGGATCTCGGCTATCGGGCGCATCCCCATGAGCGCCGCCCCGGTGCATAGGCCCACGAACCCGGCTTCGGAGAGCGGGGTATCTACCACCCTGTCCGCGCCGAACTCTTCCACCATGCCCCGGCTTACGCCGAACGCCCCACCGTAGATCCCGACGTCCTCACCCATAAGGAAGACTGACTCGTCCTCGCGCATGGCCCCCACCATCGCCTCCCGGACGGCTTCGCGGTAGGTGATCTCTTTGCTAGGCATACACGTCCTCCAGCGCCGATTCGGGCTCGGGCTCGGGTTCCCGGGAGGCTCTCTCGAAGGCTTCTTCGATCCTCTCGTTTGCCCGCCGCTCCATCTCCTGCCGCTCGTCCTTCTCCAGGGCGCCTGTCTCCTCCAACTTCGCGGCGAACCTGACTATGGGATCTCGCTTGCGCCACTCCGAGATCTCGTCCCGCGTCCTGTAGAGGTTCGCGTCGCTCTTGGAGTGCCCCAGGTAACGGTACGTAACGGCCTCCAAGAGGCTCGGGCCTTCGCCGCTCCGCGCCCGCTCGACGGCCTCGAAAGCCGCCTCGTGTACCTCGTCCAGTTCCATGCCGTCCACCGTCGTACCCGGCATGCCGTAGCCGGCGGCGCGATCGGAGATGCGCTTGGTGGCGAAACCTCTTTTTACGCTTAGGGACATCGCGTACTGGTTGTTCTCGCACACGAAGACGACGGGTAGCTTCCAGATCGCGGCCATGTTCAGCGACTCGTTGAAGATGCCTTCCTGGACCGCCCCGTCCCCGAAGAAGCAAACGGCCACCCTGCCCTCTTTGCGCTGCTTGAAGGCCCAGGCCGCCCCGCAGGCTATGCCCATGCTCCCGCCCACGATGCCGTTGGCGCCGAGCATACCGGCCGCAACGTCGGCGATGTGCATGCTGCCGCCTTTGCCGCGGCAGTAGCCGGAGGCCTTGCCCAGAAGCTCCGCCGCCATCCGATCTATGTCCAGCTCGAAGGCGATGGCGTGACCGTGCCCCCGGTGGGTGCCGGTGATGACGTCGTCCTCCATGAGGGCGGCTATTACGCCCACAGCGACCGCCTCCTGGCCGACGTAGAAGTGGGCCGTGCCGTGCAGCGCGCCCTCCGCGTAGAGCTCATCCACCTTCTCGTCAAACGTCCGGATCAAGAGCATCTTCTCCAGAAGCTTCGGGCGCTCTCGCCTATGGTTCTCCTTATGCTCCGCAGTTGTTCCGGGGTGACGCCGATGATGCGCTCCGAGAGCTCCGGGTATCGAGGCGTTCCGTCAGCGTCGAGGAAGTGGCAACAAACGTCGCCCACGATCCCCCGGTCCTTGAGCCCGAGGAACTCTTCCAGGGTGAAGTACCCCGCCTGCACCATCGTCGAGCTGGGGAGTATGCCGCCGATACCGGCGACGGCTACGTTGCAGGCCGCCCCTTCGGTTAGAGTGTCCTCTATTCCAGGCAGCGCCGCGAGCTCTAGCCGGCTCCCGGCCGACCTGGCGATGGCCGGTGCTGCCAGGTGGAGGGACTCTACCCCGAGCTTCTCCGCGAGGTCCGCGCACACCTGGTTCGAGTGCAATCGTGTCTGCGCCTTCCCCATGCCGCCTACGAGCGGCACCACTTTCATACACGCGAAGGCCCGACGCGGGGTCGCGTCGGCCAGGGCGCGCAGGGAGACCCCCCAGGAGAGTCCCAAGACCGTCTCCGGATCGCAGACGCGCGCCAGCAGCGCGCCGCCCGCCCTACCGGCCGACAACTCCGTGGATCCACGGTCCTCGCTCGTGGCGACGACGAGGGCCTCGTCTACCCCGTAGCGATCTTCCAGGGCTATCTCCAGTGTAGAAAAGCCTCCCGTGGGCTCCGCTATCTCTATCTTCACCAGCCCGCGCCGCTCGCCCGCGGCGATGAGCTTCGAGACCTTGGGCCTGGAGAACCCCATCCGGGAGCCTATCTCGGCCTGGGTGAGCCCGTGATCGTAGTACAACCTGAGCATCTTGAGGATCAGGTGGTCCTGGAGAGAAAGGTTTCTGTGATCCACCGTATAACGCGTGACCATGGTCCTGGCCGCTCTTAGTTCACGAGGGCCGCGTCCTGGAGCTGGCGCAGGTTCACCACGAACGAGTTCTCCGCCAACTCCACCCCCGCCCGCGAGATGACGCCCCCCTTGGGCACCGGCCGCGTGGTGCGCGCCCCCGCCGCGAGACCCAAAGGCAGCATCCCCCCGGCCTCCGAGATCTTGTAGACCCACCCGTAGTAGTCCGGGTCGCCGATGCTGCCGAGCTTCTCCCCGGCGTCCAGGTCCCGCTTCGCGACGGCCACGACCTCCGCGGACGGCCTTTCCCTGGAGACAATGCCGGCCTCGTTGTGGATGATGGCCCGGGCCACCGAGAGGGGGGTCTCCAGGCTGGTGAGGTGGTAGGGCCGGTACAGGACGTGGTTCGGGCCCGCGCCCATGCCGAGGTACTCCATGGTCTCGCGCACCGCGCCCTCGTGCGAGCGCACCACGACGTATACGCCGGGGGCGATCCCGCGCACGTAGTCCACCGTTTCGTAGCTCGAGAGTATGCCGCCCTCTTCTTCGAGGCTGAACACCTGCGCGAGCTTTCTCGGCTCGGTCTCGGCGGGGCCGTGCATACCAGGGACGTCGGGAGCGAAGCCTATAGCGTTAGCCACCGTCGCCATCTCGACCATCGTCTTGGTGCCGTCCACGAAGGCGGCGAGCATCTTCGGGTTCATCTTCTTGCGTTCGGCCTCTTCGGCGAGCGAATCGCCCGTGGCCTCCAGGTCGAGCGGGTTGTTCTTGCCCTTCCCGACGGCGACGACCTCGAAGCCCATCGAGCGGGCGAAGTCGTAGAGCTCCATGACCGCGGCCGGCTCGTCCCCGGCAGAGCCAGTGTAGATCACGCCGGCGCTCCTCGCCATACGCGCGAGCACCGCCCCGACCGTGGCATCGGTCTCGGCGTTGAGCATCACCACGTGCTTGCCTTCCTGGATGGCCTCGTAGGCCACCCGGGCGCCGACCTCCGTCACGCCTGTCGCCTCCACCACGACGTCCACCGTCTCCGAATGGGCGATATCCGCGGCGTCACCCATCACGGCGGGACGGTCGGGGGGGCCGTCGATGCCTTCCACGGGGTCCTTTCCCACCTCGCGGAACGCGTCGAGGCCCC
>JAIVIG010000285.1 GCA_020200675.1 Actinomycetota bacterium | reverse complement strand
GGGTGGGCGGGCGCGCCTACGGCAAGCTCGACTCTAGGGCGACCCAAAAAGAGAAACAGGAGTCCGCGACCAAAGCGCCGGCTGCCTCCAAAGAACCGCAGAAGCCCCCGGTCAACGCACCGCCACCGCCGATCTACGGGCGAGAGGCCGCTGCTGCTGCCTCCGGCCAATCGCAGCAGACGCAATCCGCTTCCCAGCAGCCCGCCTCCTCCCAACCGCAGCAGCCACCGGTTTCGGGACAGCCGCAGCCCGCTTCACAGTAGTAGCGGTGGTATTCGGTAGGGGAAGGAGAGCCGGGGCTAACCGTCGGCTATGAGATTGAGTACCTCTGCGTGGAGGGTGTCGTTGTTGGTGGCGACGAGGCCGTCGGCGTCGTAGGTCCAGGGGCCTCCGGTGAGGTTAGTCGCGCGGCCGCCGGCCTCGGAGACGAGGAGGACAGTGGGGGCGTAGTCCCAGGCGGTGTTGCGAGTACCGATGGAGACGTCGATGTAGCCCGCCGCTAGCCAGGCCCCCCGGATGCCGGCGCTCCCGATCGAGCGGACCTGCCAGCAGGAGCGGAAGACTTCGAGGATGTTGTTCTTGGCGGGGTTGTTGCTGCCCCTGTACGAGACGTCCGCCCCGACGAAGGAGTCTTCGAGCCTCTCCGCCTGCGCCACGCCCAGGGGGTAGGTCTCGCCGGAGGCCGAGTCGCGAAAGGCGCCGCCGCCCGCTGAGGCGTGGTAGACGTCGCCGAGGCGCGGGGCGGCGACCGCCGCGTGCTTCACCTCGTCGCCCTCGACGACGGAGATGCAGACGCAGAAAAGGGGGTTCGCGCGGGCGAAGTTTGCCGTGCCGTCCACGGGATCCAGCAGCCAGGTTCGACCGGTTGGCGAGATCTCCCCGCCCCGCTCCTCGGAGAGGATCGCATCGTCGGGGTAATGTTCATTTATCTCGGAGATCAAGAACTCCTCGCAGAGGAGATCCACTTCGGTCACGAGATCCTTGGGGGCCTTCTCCGAGATTTCGCCTGGGTCCTGGTAGCGGGAGAGTTGCAACTCGCCCGTGCGGCGAGCGAGGTCTCGGACGAAGCGGTTTAGCTCTTCTGAGGAAGTATCCGGGTTCGTACCGGGACTACTACCTGAGATATTCACGCAGGTTCTGGGTGCGGCGCTGTTCGCGGAGGAGGTTGAGGGTCTTCATCTGGATCTGGCGCACCCGTTCGCGCGTGATGTCGAACTCGCGGCCGACCTCTTCGAGGGTGCGGGGCCTGTCGTCCTTCATCCCGAACCTGAGCTCGATGATCTGGCGCTCCCGCTCGGGCAGCTCGTCCAGAGCTTCTCTAAGGTGCGACTTGAGCAGGGCCTCGGAGACCGCCTCCGTCGGCGTCACGGCGGTCGCGTCCTCCAGGAAGTCGCCGAGGTGGGAGGAGTCCTCGTCGCCGACCGGGGTTTCGAGGCTGATCGCCCTCTGGCTGATCTCCTGCAGCCTCAAGACCTCATCGACTGGCATCTCCAGCTCGCGCGCTATCTCCTCGTCTATCGGCTCGCGCCCCAAACTCTGTGTCATGCGGCGATGGGTGCGGTGGAACTTGTTTACCTTCTCGACCATGTGAACCGGGATGCGGATGGTCCGGCCCTTGTCGGCGATGGCCCGGGTTATGGCCTGCCGGATCCACCACGTCGCGTACGTGGAGAACTTGTAGCCCTTGGTATGGTCGAACTTCTCGGCCGCCCGGATGAGGCCGAGGTTTCCTTCCTGGATGAGGTCCAAGAACGAGACCCCGCGGTTGCGGTACTTCTTGGCGATCGAGACGACCAGCCTCAGGTTCGCCTCGACGAGCCGGTCCTTACTTCTCTTACAGCCACGGGCGATGCCCTTGGCGAGGCGTATCTCGTCCGCGTGCGTGAGGAGCTTGACCCGCCCGATCTCCGCGAGGTACATCCGGATCGAATCGCCCGTCGCCACCGCGTGAGCTATCTGCATCGTGGGCGTCTGCGGTATCTCCTGTGCCGCGCCGGCGGCCTGGGCTACCACGGTCGCAGCCTCCGTGGAGGCCGTTTCGCCCTCCACGAGGCTTATCGCTTCTTCTTCGAGGGTGGCGTAGAACTCCTCCACCTCGGTCGCCGAAAGCTCCCCCTCCTGCAACAGATCTGCGACGTCATCCGTGCTTATGAAGCCCTGGTTTCGCCCCCGGTTCAGAAGCTCGTCCGTCCGTTCCGCCAACATCGAGGTGCTTTCGGCCGACATCGGTCCCCTTTCTTGGTAGAGAGCCGCCGCGCATCGTCGCGGCGCCCTCTAGTACCTCAGCTTCCCGCGCTTTGTAAAGTCTCCGTAAAAAATACCCGCGTAGGCTAACACACAACCTGAAGGTCGTCATCGATAATTTGAGTAATTTCGTTCACTAAACCTACAGATGGGGCGTGGCGGTCGTGGTAGCGGGCGTTACGCAAACGTGTACACACGGGCGTGCGCATCTCGGCCCTTGCTACACTACGGGTCGTGGTTTCTGTCCTACGCGCACAGCTGGCTCGGATCCTGGGTACGGAGCCCCCGCCGGGGGTGGACGGCGTCGGTGGCGTGACCCACGACTCGCGCCTCGTCGAGCCCGGCTTCGCCTTCGTGGCGATCCCCGGCTTCCGGCGCGACGGCACCGAGTTCGTCCCGGAGGCCGTGCGGCGCGGGGCGGTGCTCATCGTGGCCGAACGCGGGCTGCCCCCGGGCGTGCCCGCCGTCGTCGTGCCCGACGCCCGGGCGGCGCTCGCGGCGTTGGCGCGTGCCGTGTTCGGGGAGCCTTCCGCCGAGATGTTGGTCTACGGCGTCACCGGCACCAACGGCAAGACCACGACCTCTTACGCCCTGTACTCGATCCTCGCCGCCGCCCACACTCCCGAGAAGTGCGGCCTCATGACCACGGCCGAGGTGCTTTTCGGGGACGAGCAGCGTACGCCCGCGCGCACCACGCCCGAGGCGACGGAGGTGCAGGGTACCCTGCGGGAGATGCTGGATGCCGGCGTCGAGCACGCCGTTCTGGAGGTCTCCTCGCACGGGGTCGCCCTCAAGCGCGTCACGGGCACGCGCTTCGCGGGCGCGCTCTTCACCAACCTAACCCGGGACCACCTCGACCTGCACGGCTCGATGGAGGAGTACTACCGCGCAAAGCGCGAGCTCTTCCGCTGGGTCGGTCCCCGGGGACCGAAGCTCGCCAACGCCGACAACCCCTACGGGCGCAGGATCGCCGAAGAAGTCCCGGGCGTGGAGACGTTCGGCGTTGCGGAGGACGCGGACTATCGCGTCGAGGGCGTAAGGTCCGCGCGGGGAGGGACCGCTTTCTTGCTTCGCCATCCGGGGGGTGTTCTAAAGGTCGAGAGCCCGTTGGTCGGCGGGTACAACGTCGAGAACGTGGCCGGGGCGGCGTCGCTCGCGCTGGCTCTGGGGGTGGGTGAAGAGGCGTTGAGCCGGGCCGTGCGGAAGATGGGGCAGGTGCCGGGCAGGTTCGAGCGGGTCGTCCCCGGCGGTAGGTTCGGCTTCGAGGTGATCGTGGACTACGCCCACACCGACGTGGCGCTCGAAGCCGCGTTGAACGTCGCCCGTGGGGTGGCGGACGCCGGCGGCGGGCGCGTGCTCTGCGTGTTCGGGGCGGCAGGGGACAGGGATGTGGCCAAGCGCCCTTTGATGGGCCGGGTCGCCTCTAACCTCGCGGAGTCGAGCATAATAACGACCGACGACGCCTACACCGAGGACCCGGAGAAGATCGCCCGCGAGGTCGCCGCGGGTTCGGAGTGCGGGCGGTACGAGATCGTGCTGGACAGGCGGGCGGCGATCCGCCGGGCCTTAGAGGCGACCCGGCCCGGGGACGTGGTGGTCGTGGCGGGCAAGGGCCACGAGAGGGTCCAGCACCTGCCGGGGGGCGACGTGCCCTTCCACGACGCGAGCGTCGTCCGGGAACTCTTGGAAGAGCTCGAACGGGAGGATGACTGATTTGCAGGATGTGGCCAAAAGCGAGGTGCTCCGGCGCCTGAAGAGCGTCGAGGGGCACGTCCGTGGCGTCGCCAAGATGGTCGAGAACGAGGACGTGACCTACGCCGACGTCGTCCAGCAGACCAACGCGATCTTCTCGGCCATCCGCCGCATCAACACGGTCCTCTTGAAGGACTTCGTCGAGGAACGCGCCGAGCAGGAAGGAGTATCGGAGGATATGGTCAGAGACCTGGTAAAAGCCATAGACCGGGTGGTGAAGTAGGATGGTACGTCGATGAGGCGCATCTCTCCCACCGTTCCACCCCTCGTCCTGTTCGGGGTCGTGTTGCTCTTGTCGCTCTTCGGCGCCGGCGCGGGAGTGATCTCTTTCTTCCTACTGCGGGCGGGGTACGGCTTCGTGGTGTGGGGGGTGCTGCCGTTTCTAGCGCTGGTCCTGGTCGCCCTGGTCCTCGGCGCGGCGGTCTGGCGGCTCGCGGGGGGCAAACTGCCGGGCATCGGGCGTTCCGACAACCCAGAGGAGAAACCGCGGCGCTAAGGATCGCGTGGTGGGGATGATGTATAGTCCGGGCCTATGGATGGCGGCAAGGAGATAGACGTGCGGCGTCTCGAAGAGCGGCTCTCGGAGCTCGAGAGGCTCGCGGAGGAGCTCGAGGGCGTTCCGGATGCGGGGGTGGTGGACATCCTCGACCGGTCGGTGGCGCTGCTTGCGGAGGTCAACGCGGGGGTGGAGGCCGGCCTCGCGTCGGTGGAGGGCGAGGCGCGGGAGCTCGGCGACCTCCTGGAGGAGATCGACTTCGGACCGTTCGACGCGGCCCTGGAGAACCTGGAACGGCCTTCGGGTGGTCCGGGTGGCGGCTGAGCCCGATCCCGGTCTCGCATCCAAGGTGCGGGAGGCGGCGCTTTTGGAGGGTGACTTCGTGCTTTCGAGCGGTAAGAAGAGCCGGTTCTACGTGGACAAATACCTCTTCTCGACCGAGCCCGGGCTACTGCGGGAGTTGGCCCGTGAGATCTCTGCCAGGCTCCCGGATGACGCGGAGAGGCTCGCGGGGGTCGAACTCGGGGCCGTGCCGCTGGTCGCGGCGGCGTCTCTTCAGAGTGGTCTCCCTTACGGCATAGTGCGGAAGGGCGCCAAAGAATACGGGACCGCCAACAGGATCGAGGGGCGGCCGCTCGAGGGCGGGGAGAAGGTCGTGCTTATCGAGGACGTGGTCACCACGGGTACTCAGGTGCTGCGGGCGGCGGCTACGCTGGAGGAGGCGGGGGCGGAGGTGCTGAGGATCTTGGCCGTCCTCGACAGGAGGGACGAAGATTCCGCCAGCCTCGGCGGTTACCCGTTCGGGGCGCTGCTCAGGTTGGAGGATCTGGGCGTAAAGGGCGGGGATTGAGCCGCATTTGGCCCTCTGGTATAGTCTCCGGCAGGTGGCGGGGAAGGGGGGCTGGAAGTGGAAGCGACAAGGGAGGAAACAGGTAAATGAACAAAACCGAGCTGATTCAGGAGATAGCCGACAAGGCTGACGGCTCCAAGAGCGAGGCCCAACGCTTCTTCGAGGCGTTCGAGGACGTAGTCACCTCGGCCCTCAAAAAGGACGATCAGGTCCAGATCACCGGCTTCGGCAAGTTCTACGTCCAGAAGCGTGAGGCCCGCGAGGGCGTCAACCCCCAGACGAAAGAGAAGATGAAGATACCGGCCTCGAAGGTGCCGAAGTTCACCGCCGGCAACGCCCTTAAAGACTCGATCAAGTAAGCTGAAAGTCTTCTTCTACGAGCTGCGGGCCGCCCCCCGCGGCTTTTTCGTGCCCGCGTCCGTGCTCATGCCGCAAGAACCCCAGCAACGACGTCTGGCGGGGCGGCGCTAGCGGTGGAGGCCTTCGTCTCCTCCGCGCGTCGCAAGGGGAGCGCCGTCGTCGTGGGCCTCGACCCGGACCCGCGCCACCTGCCGCCGGAGCTCCTGGGGCGCGAGCGCGAGCGCGCCCTCACCGAGGCCGAAGCCGTCCGGGAGTTCTGCCTCGGGGTTCTCGAGGCGGTAGAGTCCGAGGCGGCGGCCGTCAAGCTGCAGCTGGCGTACTTCGAGCGTCTCGGACCCGAGGGGATGAGGGTGTACGCGCACCTGATCGAGGCGTCCCACGCCCTGGGGCTCCCGACCATAGCGGACGCGAAGCGCGGGGACGTGGGGCACGTGGCCGCCGCCTACGCTGAGGCCCATCTCTCGGTCTACGACGCAACGGGCGTCACTGTAAACCCCTACATGGGCGCGGACGCCGTGGAGCCGTTCCTCGAAGAGGCGCGACGACTGGGCCGGGGCGGTGGCGTCTTCGTCCTCGTCGCGACCTCGAACTCTTCGGCGCCGGACGTGCAGGACTCCTCGACGCCGCCGCTCTACGAGACCGCCTCCAGGCTCGTGGCGTCTCTGGGCGAGGCCGGGGAGACCGGTTACCTCGACGCCGGAGCGGTCGTAGGCGCGACCCGTCCCGAAGTCGGACGGCGGGTGCGCGAGCTACTCCCGGAGGCGCTCTTTCTGGCCCCCGGATACGGGGCGCAGAAGGGCGACGCCTCGGGCGTCAAGGCGCTGCTCGATCCCCGAGGCGCGGGCGTTTTGGTCAACAGCAGCCGGGGCATCCTGCGCGCGTTCGAGGGACAGACCTCCCCCGGAGGCGACTACAGGAGCGCCGCCCGGGAGGCGGCCCGCAGGATGCGCGAGGACCTGGAAGCCGCGGGGGTCCGGGCGTGACAAGCGGATGGTCTCCTTTTAGAAGGCGTTTTGCAGTAAGGCACAGCCTTACTGCAAAGCCATCAGCGTTCAGCAATCAACAAGAACAAAAAGCTGAAAGCTGAAAGCTGATGGCTAACGGCTGACGGCGCGGTGAGCGGAAGGAGTGACCTTCCGATCACCGCTAAAAGGCGTTTATCTCGTAGATGATGGCGGCGATCGTGAGCGCTATCGTCGCCAGGAGGACCACCACTCCTATGGCCTGCACTATGCTCTCTTTCATGCTCTCCTCTTCTCCGTTCTCCGGCGTTACGTCTTCAGGTCTTGCTGGATAGGACCCGGTCTAGCTCCTCACGGAGGTGCCCTTCGTTCTCCTGATAGTAGCCGTTCTGCACCAGCTCTATGGTGCCGTCGTCGATCAGGAACAGCCTCGGCACCCTTTTGACGTTGTACTTGGCGGTAAGCTCCCCGGTGCTGTCCTGGAGCACGTCGTAGGGGACATCCTTTTCGCTCTCGGGTGCGTTGCTCACGTAGACGACGGCGAAGGACACCCCTTCTTCCCCGTACTCGCGGGCCATCTCCTCGAACTCCGGGCGGGCCTCGGCGGTGTCTTGGTTGAGGATGCTCCAGAAGGTGAGCACGTAGACGCCCTCGTCGGAGAGCTCGAAGCTCTCGCCGTCCTCGCGGATCGTCCCGAAGTAGGGCGCCGCCTCGCCCGTGTTCGGGGCCGGTTGGGGGAGCGTGAGGCTGCCCGTCCCGGTCTCGGGCGAACCGTAGACCCGGTATCCCGTGGAGGCCGCGAGCACGAGGAGCGCGACGAGGAGGAGACGCTTCACGGGCTCGAAGGGCAGGGCACGGTACGCATGGCGCCCATTTTAACGTTCTACGGGGACCTTGTCCCGGTCTTCGGAGCGCCGTCGCGAGCCCCACTTGGTGGCGTGCGCCGCAGGGTAGTTTCCCTTGCGTCGAGAGGGTATGGTATACAGCATGGAGAACCTTCAGAAGGGGACCCTGGGGAAAGGGGAGGTGTACGCAAGTGATCCTGACCGTCACCCTCAACGCCGCCGTGGACCGGACCGTCGTGGTCCCGAGCCTGACGCTCGGGCACAGGCACCGGGCGTCGGAGGGCATCGGGCTCGCCGGAGGCAAGGGTATAAACGTAGCCCGGGGGTTACGCGCCCTCGACGTGCCGGTTTTGGCGACGGGGCTCGTCGGCGGCCGCAACGGCGACGCCATACGCGACGGGCTTAGCGAAGCGGCCATCCCCTTCGACTTCGTCGAGATAAAGAGCCCCTCGCGGACCTCGACCGCCATCGTGGACCCGATGACGGGCACGCAGACGGAGATCAACGAACACGGGCCGGCCGTCTCTCCCGAGGAGGCGCAAGAGTTTCAGAGGCGCCTGGAGTTTCTGATGGAGTACGCGACGGCGATCGTCTTCGCCGGGAGCCTGCCGGCGAACCTGGACGAGGCTTTCTTCACCGCCGCCCTGCGTAAGGCCCGCGAGGAGGGCCTGTACACGGTTGTCGACGCGCCCCCGACGGTCCTGAAGGCGGCGCTCAAGGCCGAGCCGTCCCTCGTCAGCCCGAACCAGCACGAGGCCGAGAGCGCCGTCGGCTTCGACTTCATCGAGGGGGAGGACTTCCTCCGGGGCATCGGCAGGCTCATCGAGCTCGGCGCCGAGAGGGCTTGCGTGACCTCGCCCTCGGGCCACTCCTACCTGGCGGTGGAGGGTGGTGTGATCTCGGCTAGCGCCCCGGAGGTCGAGGGGCTATCGACCATCGGGAGCGGCGACGCCTACCTCGCGGGGATGCTCGCGGGCCTCCTGCATCGCAAGCTCTCGCCGATCGAGGCCGTGCGCCTGGCCGCCGGCTGCGCCGCCGCGAACGCCGAAACTCTGGGCGCCGGCGTCTTCGAGGTGCGACGCGCCGAGGAGCTGGCCGAAGAGGTCCGAGCGGAATTTCTCACCGGGTACGGCGATCAGCCATCGGCGTTCAGCTTTCAGCAGAGGCAGGAGTAGAAAGACCGGAGCCGCCGCGCGTCCGTATCGCCAGAAGGGTGTACGGAGGCCCGAACGAGCCCAAGACCGCGACTCTTCGCTTGTGAGCAGGTGCGGTACCGGGCCGGGCCGACGGCCGTAGAGGTCGTGGTAGACTGACGGGGTTGGAGAAGCTTTGGCGTATTTTTGGAGGTGCTGTTTATGGCGGTCGCCGATGTCACGGACGCCACGTTCGAGAACGAGGTCATAGGGGCGGAGAAGCCGGTTATAGTGGACTTCTGGGCGCCGTGGTGCGTGCCGTGCCGGCGTGTCTCCCCGATCCTGGACGAGATGAGCGAGGACCGCGAGGACGTGCGCTTCGTCAAGCTGAACGTGGACGACAACCCCGCCACCGCGATGGGCTACCAGATAACTAGCATCCCGACCATCGCCCGCTTCGAGGGCGGTCAGGTCACTCGGCAGGCCGTCGGCGCCCTGCCCAGGAACCAGCTCGCTTCGCAGCTCGGTCTGTAGCACCACCAGGGACGCGAGGCGCGCTACCGCGCCCCGGCGTCGCGGAGTGCCTCGCGTCGCGCCTGTCGCGATTGCTTCCGGTAACCCGGCCGGTTACAATTCGGGGCGAAAACGGATGGTATTCGGCACGCCTGGAGAGTTCCGGGGTTGCCGGAAGCCTAGAGAATTGGAACAGCAAAGGAGGAAGCTGAATGAGATTCAAGCCGCTCGGTGAGAGGGCGTTGGTAAAGCTCGTAGAGCGCGAGCAGACCACGGAGTCGGGTATCGTGCTCCCGGACACGGCCAAAGAGAGGCCGCAGACGGCCGAGGTCGTCGCGGTCGGTCAGTTCGAGAACGGCGTCCAGGTCGGTGAGGGCGACGTCATCGTCTTCGCCAAGTACTCGGGGACCGAGATTACGCTAGACGGCGAGGATTATATGATCCTCGACGGCGACGACATCCTCGGGGTAGTCGAGAGCTAGCCCGGGAGGCACGGGGAAAACCCCGCCCGTGGCCCTTCGCGCCGGGCATTCCGTGGAGGATGCCCGGCGCGCTATTTTTTGGCAGCTACCCGGAGTTTCTATGCTTTCTGCCATTCGCTCTTGCCCGACAAAACCGTTCGAGGGGTCCTTCTAAGTCATGCGTGCGCTACGCAAGGGAGATAGGGGGCGGGAGGTCGAGGACCTCCAGACCAGGCTCCTGGCCCTGGGGTTCGATCTGGGCAACCGGGGCATGGATCGCGTCTTCGGACCTTTGACGGAGCTGGCGGTAAAGGCCTTTCAGCAGGAGATGGGCATCCTCGCCGACGGGTTGGTAGGCGAGCTCACGTGGAACGAGATCGTCGAGGCCGACTACAGGCCCGGTGGGCGCCTGATCTACGTGCGCCAGCCCCCGTTCAGGGGCGCCGATGTCACGGAGCTCCAACGGATGCTCAACGACCTGGGCTTCGACCCCGGCGCCGTCAACGGCCTCTTCGACGAGCGCACCGCCCGCGCCACGAAGGAGTTCCAGCGCAACGCCGGCCTCACGGAGGACGGCGCCGTCGACGACGGGGTCTTCAAGGTCCTGAGAACCTACGCCGCCCAGACCCTGGGTACCCACCAGTTCCCGGACAAGAACGGAGGCTACTTCCCCGAAGACCTCTTCTCCGGCACGATCGTGGTGGACGCCGCCCATGGCGGTCGGGACAGGGGCTACGTCTGCCCGGGAGCCCCCGGCCTCACGGAGGCCGACCTGAACCTCGCCGTAGCCCAGGAGCTCGCCCAGATACTGCCGGCCCGCGAGGTTCTCCTCACCCGCAGCGGGGACGAGGAGGTCTCGAACTCCGACCGTGCGTACCTGGCCAACTCCTCGGCGGCGAAGATGGTCATCTCCATCCACCACGCCCACTACCTTACGCAGGGGGCCGAAGGCACGGCCTCCTTCTACTTCAGCCGTCTCGGCTATCAGTCGCACCGGGGCCGCATGGCGGCGGCCTACGTTCAGAAGGGCGTCAGCCGGGTTCTGGAGACGCTCGACATCGGCGAGTTCGGGCGCTCCTACGACATCCTGCGCGAGACCAACATTCCGGCCGTCGTGCTGGAGCCCCTGTACCTGACCAACCCTCGCGAGCTCGAGATCGCCTCAGACCCTTACTACCCCGCCACCGTAGCGGAAGCCATAGCCGGCGCACTCGAACTCTACGCCGGCCGCGACGCGGCATTTATAGCGGTTTAGTGAATGGTGAGGTAGTGAGTCGAAAAATACTGGTTAGATATTAGCTAACCCTCATCCCTGCGGGACGCTCTAGGAGACGGTCCACGTAGGCCTCCAGCTTCGGCCGTCCTGGCGGGGCGCCGAATATCCGCTTCCAGACGAACATCGAACCGATCATGACGTCGGCGGCGGTGAACCAGTCGCCAAACAGGTAAGGTCCGTCTCCCAGCTCGCCTTCGATCACGTCCTGAACCGTCTCGAAATCCGTCCAGCCGCGCTGGGACGTCGGAGCCTCGGTACCTATCAGCTTGTCGCCCATGGCGGGTTCGAGTTGGGA
>JAIVIG010000191.1 GCA_020200675.1 Actinomycetota bacterium | reverse complement strand
GGATTTCCAGCATCGACGGCGACGAGCACCCTGAGTCTCAGATCCTTCGAATACGGTTTCATGACCAGAGGCTAACACGTGGATCAACTCTTACGGGTACCGCTGTAATGGCTAAAGTCGAGCGTAACTATTGTTCGGAAACACCCGAAACACGAGAAGGGCGCCCATTCCCGCGATTCTATCGGGCGTTCAGCGCTCGTTCTCGGCCTGATCCTTGGCCTCGAGAAATTCGTCGTAGTCGTCGGTAAAGAAGTGTTCGTCGCCGCTCGCCTCCAGCACGTAGTAGAGGTAGTCGGTCTCCGCGGGCTCGAGGGCGGCCTGTATAGATTCGCGGCTCGGGCTAGAGATCGGACCGGGCGGCAGGCCGGGGTTTTCGTAGGTGTTGTAGGGTGACTCGACATCGAGGTCGTCGAGCTTGAGATCCTCCTTGGCCTTGCCCAGGGCGTACTGGACCGTGGCGTCGATCTGAAGCGGCATGCCCGAGCGGATGCGGTTGTAGATAACACTGGCAATCAGCGACCGCTCCTCGGGGTTGGCGGACTCCTTCTCGACGAGGGACGCGACCGTGACAAGCTCGTACTCCGTGAGGTTAAAGCGGTCCTGCGCCTCGGCGAAGTCGAGCCCGTCCTTCTCCAGTAGGTACTGCCGGAGGAACCGGTCCACGATGTGCGCGGCATCGTCGCCTCTTTCGAACTCGTACTTCTTGGGGAAGAGGAAGCCCTCGGTCGTCCGGATGTCCGGATCTTCGAGGAAGTCATACCCGTAGTCGGTCCTCCCGGCCGCCGTCTCGAACTCTTCGGCGGGGATGCCGCCCTCCTCTTCGACTACCCGCGCCGTCTGCTCCAGGGTCAGGCCCTCGGGGACGGTGATGGTGAAGGCGGAGACGGACTCACCGCTCGCGAGGGTCTCGAGTATCTGCTCGCTGTCCTCGCCGGGTATGAACCGGTACTCGCCGGCCTTTATCTCCGTCTCCCCACCCTGAACGCGTGACTCTAGCTTGAAGAGGGTGGAACTGTGTATTACGCCGGCCTCCTCGAGCTTGTCGGCGACGCTCGACAGCGTATCCCCCTGCTCTACCGCGACCGTCACGGGCTCCTCCACCCCACCGCCGAACACCGCGCTTACGAGCAGGTAGATCCCGTAGAGAACACCGAGGAGCAGCAGCGCCAGCAGCAACAGGCGCCCGGCCGGGGTCTTGCACCCGCGGCGTCTCTTCTTCGGTCTGCCGCCGCGCCGTCTCTCCAGAGAGGGGGGCTCGGAAGAGCGCCCGGCCCCAAGGCGTGCTTCTCTCTCCGCCCGTTCGCGCCTACGACGAGTCCTGTCGCGTCGCCTCAAACGCCCCCCTCCGGTCCAGATACTCCTGCAGCATACCGGCCGCCGCCAGGTGGTCTACCCGCTCCTTCGTTCCCCCCTTGCGCCTGCCCGCCCGTCCTCCCTTGCGAACCCCACTGCGGGGTCCGCCCGGCGAGAACCGGGCCAGGCGGGTCGTGAAGCGTTCGTCCCACTCCACGAAGCGCAGGTCCGGGAACTCTTCTCTGAGGGTAGCCAGTTTATCCAAAACCCGTCTGGCCTGTGAGCCGACCTCGCCGGCGAGCGTCTTCGGGACGCCCACCACGACCTCCGTTATACCCTCCTCTACCAGAAGCGCGCGGAGATACGGTGACAACCGGTCCGAGGGCACCACTTCCAGGGGCCGCGCCAGGGAGCCGCCAGGATCGGAGATCGCTACTCCGATGCGGGCCTCGCCGAGATCCAGGGCCGCGACCCGTCTGGATGGGCCATCCTTGGGCAGCGCTAACCCTCTTCCTGGCCCGCTAGCCTCTGGCCCAAAATGTCCCTCGCCCTCGTGAGGGCTTCCGGGATGGCGGCCACCTCGCCGCCGCCGCCCTGGCCCATCGTGGGACTTCCTCCGCCCCGGCCGCCCAGCACGCTCGAGACTTCGCGGACGATCTCGCCTGCCCCGACCCGGCGGGAGACGTCGGGGTGCAGGTTCGCTACGAGGACGGCCTTGCCGTCCACGGCCGCGGCGAGCACCACGGCCGACGGGCCCGGGAGACGATTTCTTACGTCGTCGGAGATCTGACGGAGACCTTTGGCGTCCGCCGCCACGACTTGCCCGGTCACGACCTCCGCTCCGTCCACGTGCTCGGCGCTCTCGACGAGGGAGCCGACCTCTTCGAGGCCCTTTCTCAGGACCTGTGCTTCGGCGACCTCCCGGGCCTCGCGCGCCTTTTCCCGCAGCTCGCCGACCGCGGAAGGAAGCTCCCCGACCTCGACGCGCAAGTCGCCCGCGACCTCTTCCGCCTTTTCGGTGGCGCGGATGAGGTAGTAGAGCGCCTCGCGCCCCGTTAGTACCTCGATGCGGTAGAGATCGGCGCCGTGCTTTCTGTTGGAGATGGTCTTGAACGCCCCGACTTCGGCGGTGCTCCGGACGTGGGTGCCGCCGCACAGCTCGCGCGAGAAGCCGTCTATCTCGACGACGCGCACGAGGTCGCCGTACTTCTCGCCGAAGAGCATCAGCGCCCCGAGGTTCCGAGCCTCCTCCAGGGTGGTCGTGTAGTAGCGAACGGGCTGGTTCTCGGTGATCTTGAGCAAGCCTGGACTACGTCCTTACCCAAAACCGCCCGGAGTGCCCAGTGCAGTATGTGTGTCGCGGTGTGGTTTGCCTCGATCTGCTGTCGGCGCACCCGGTTTATGGAGGCGGTGACGGCGTCGCCGGCCTCTATGTCACCGCGCTGCCTCCTGGCCCTTATGATCTGGTAGTCGCCGGCCGGGACCACGTCGAACACCTCCAGTTGGCCGTGTTCCGAGGAGATCCAACCCTCGTCCGCCACCTGCCCGCCGCCCGTAGCGTAGAACGGGTTCTCGGCGAGAACTACGTGCAGTTCCTCACCGGCTTCGCTCCCCGGCGCCTCCTCGACGGCGAGGACGGTGGTCTCGACCTGCTCCCGTTCGTACCCGACGAAGCGGCTCTTTATCTCCCTGTCGCGGAACGCCGCCACGAGCCTCTCGTGGCCCTGCAACGCTCCCCGCGCCCGCTCGCGCTGCAGGCGCATGGCCTCCTCGAAGCCCGCCTCGTCCAGGGAGATGCCCCTCTCCGCGAGCACCTCCTCCGTGACCTCGACCGGGAAACCATAGGTGTCGTGCAGCATGAACGCGACGTCTCCGGGGAAGTGCCCGCCCGGCAAACGCTGGATCTCCGCCTCCAGCAACCCCATTCCGGAATCGTAGATCTCGATGAAGCGAGCGGCCTCTGCCACGACGACGTGCCGGATGTCCTCCCGCGCCTCCTTTAGCTCCTCGTAGACGTCGCCCATATGGTCCACCACGACCTCCGCGAGATCCGCCACCCCTTCGGCTCCGATCCCCAGCCGCCCATACGCCTGCAACGTGGCCCGGCGAATTATGCGCCTGAGGACGTACTCGCGGCGCTGGTTGCCGGGCCTCACGCCGTCGGCGATGAGGAAGGCCATGGCGCGGGCGTGGTCGGCGAGTATGTAGAGCGTGCGATCGGACTCTTCGGAGGAGCCCATAGTGGCGCCGCTCGTCTGCCGGATGCGCTCGAAGATCGGAGCGTACAGGTCGGACTCGTAGACGGAGCGGACGTTCTGTACGACGGCGACGGTGCGTTCGAAGCCCATGCCGGTGTCGATACCGGGGCGGGCCAGGGGCGTGAGCGTGCCGTCCTTGTGCTGCTCGTACTGGTTGAAGACAAGGTTCCAGATCTCGTTGAAGCGCGGGTCCCCCTCGTCGCCGCCGGGACCGTACTTGGGGTCGGCCTGAGGGTCGCCCCTGGAGAGGTCCTCGCCGTAGTCGTAGTAGACCTCGGAGCACGGGCCGCAGGGGCCGGTGTCTCCGGGCGGACCCCACCAGTTCTCGCTCCTGGGCAAACCGAAGATGCGCTCCTCGGGGACGCCGCAACGCATCCAGTGCTCCTTAGCTTCGAGGTCCTCGGGCGCGTCCTCGTTACCCTCGAAGATCGTGATCCAGAGCCGCTCGGGCGGCAGCTTTAGCTCCTCGGTCAGGAACTCCCAGGCCCACTCGATGGCCTCCTTCTTGAAGTAGTCGCCGAAGGAGAAGTTGCCGAGCATCTCGAAGAACGTGAGGTGCGTCGAATCGCCGACCTCCTCGAGGTCGACGGTCCTGAAACACTTCTGGACGCTGGTGCCGCGGGGTGTCGGAGGCCGTTCCTGGCCGGTGAAGTAGGTGATGAACTGCTGCATCCCGGCCGTGGTAAGGAGCACCGTGGGATCGTTGTGCGGGACGAGGGACGAGCTCGGATAGAGCTTGTGGCCCCGCTCGACGAAAAAGTCCAGGAATCTCTTGCGTACCTCGTGACTCTGCATGAGGCTATTGTACTTTCCCCGCTGCCGATTTTCCCGTGACTTCGGGAATCGAGAGCCCAGATTCAAAGACCGGGAATAGTGGAAACCTCGCCACAATGTCCGCGACCCATAGCAAGACCAAGGCCGACGGGTAAAAGCAACTAGGGGTGTTTAATGCTTAAGAGGAGCGCGGCTGCGGACGTAAGGCGAGATTTCGCAGGAGCGAACCAGTTCTTCGATCGGCGGCGCCAGCCGCGAGGCCAGTTCGGTGTCGACGTGGGCCGCCTCTTTGAGGAGGAGGCGGGTCGTGCTTGCGAAGGCTCGATTGAGTTCGGTCGGTTCGAGCGAGATGATCAGCGTGTTGGCAAGAAAATCGGTCATCTCGGGTGGTAGGTCGTCAACACCGCGGCCTTGGTGGGCGGGCAGTCCGAAGCGGAGGCAGGCCAATGCGACGACTTGGTCACGGAGACCGTTGAGCATGTGGACTGCTTGCCATCGACGACCTCGTGCGAGGCTCGACCTGATGTGCAGCGCATATAGCCAGCCCATCCCAATCAGTGATTCAGTCGATGGCGGGGGCGAAGTCGGAGCGTCATTCGTTTCTCCGAACAGGAGGCGAAACGTCGGACCAGATGCGGCAAAGGCCTGTGACGGCCAGAACGAGAGGTCGATCTGGAGGGAGTTCGACAGGAGGAAGACCCTATAGAGCGCCGGTCCTGACCAAATATCGAGGTGGTGGACCGCGTCGTGATCGGCGTACATGTATGTCGTCCAGTGCTGCGCGGCCAGCTCGGGTTCGAGGTCGGGACGGATCCGTAGGGCAAGGTCAATATCCGACCACTGATCTTCTTGATCGATCGCAGCAGAGCCGACAAGGGCGGCGGCCGTGATGCGTTCGTCGTCGCTTGCTACCTGAACGAGGGCGTCGCGAATCCGTGCGCGCTGTGCCACGGTGAACATCGACCGAGTGTCGCACGACTTCGGCTGCCATGCAACCTAGTCGCAGACATCGTAGAGAGGCTCGCTCGCAACGACCGATTTCGCGGCCAGCCTATGTCCCGCCATGCGTCCCAGACATTACGGCGGGGTTTGAATAGTGGGTAGTGGCTCAGTCACGGGAGACAAGCGCGAGATTGTAAGTATGCAGATAGAGCCGTAAACAAACCTCGTGCATCTCCTCCGACTTGGAAAACGACAAGCTCTTGCGCACGAAGCGTCCCA
>JAIVIG010000444.1 GCA_020200675.1 Actinomycetota bacterium | reverse complement strand
GCGTAGGGGGCTGACCCGCTTCTCGACGCTCTGTATGGCCTTGTCGCTCACCTTCTCCTGGCCGATCCTCAACACTTCGAGCATCTTGGCGGCGTCCATCTCGTAGGACATCGTGACGTGGTGGAGGACCGCGCCAGGTCTGCGCGCCTGGGCGGCGCCCCCGATCTTGCCGTTCGAGGAGGTGATGTCGTTGATCGGCTCGTACCAGGCGTCTATGCCGAGAGAACGCAGCGCCTCTATCACCCACTCGTCGAGAAAAGCGTACGAGTCGACGGAGGACATTCCGGCGACGAGTTCCGGCGAGACGTAGATCGAGTACGTGATGACGTTCTCGGTCTCGACGAACATCGCCCCGCCCCCGGTCATCCTGCGCACGACCCGGATGCCGTGCTCGCGCGCCGCCTCTTCGTCGACCTCGTTCCGGACGGACTGGAAACGCCCCAGGACCACGGCTGGCGCAGCCCAGCGCCAGAAACGCAACGTTGGCGGGCGCTCTCCGGCGCCGACGCGTCGCGTAAGAACCTCGTCGAGCGCCATGTGCATCGCGGGCGGCTGCGGTTCCCCGTCGATGAGGCGCCAGGAGTAGTCACGCCAGCTGTTCCCGTTCATGCGAGCGCCCTCCTTACGGCGCGGGCCACCGACTCGGCGGAGAAGCCGATCATCTCGACGTCGGAGCCTACGGCGCCGCGTATGCGCTCGGCGAGGTTCTCCTCGGCGAGGTCGGCCGGCGCATCCTCCAGGGCGTCGGTGATGCCGGAGAGGGCCTCGGGTGGCTCCAGGAAGAAGTCCCCGCTCACCTCGACGTCCTTGAGCCTGCCTTCCCGGACGTCCAGGTCGGCCATCACCAGCTTCCCACCTGGCGTCTTGTACTCTCCGTGCATCTCGCGCTCCTCGAGGTCGAGTATACGTGCCGCCCCGTTGGTAAACTCCCCGAACCCAGCTTACTACACGCTCGACAGAGACGACGAGGAGCCGCGATGGATCTTCTTCTACCCGGCCGGTTCGAGGATCCCGGCACGGCTTACGCCTACGGGAGAACCCTCTTCGAGGAGGTGGCAGCGGGCTTGCGATCCGCGACCGTCTCGATCACGCCCTCCGCCCGCCACGTCGGGGTGACGAGAAGGGACACGTTCAGGAACGGCTTCGGCGAGGCCGTCAAGGCGGCGCACGAGGAGGGATACTCGGTCCTGGTCCGCGGCGCGGGCGGGGGAGCTATCGCCGCTCACCACGGCACTTTCGGCTTCTCTATCGTCCGTCCCGCCGAAGACGCGCGGCGGGGGATAAAGGAGCGCTACGACGAGGCCGCCGCCCTGGTGCTAGGGGCCTTCTCGCGCCTCGGAGTAGAGGAGGCGGAGGTCGGCGAGGTCCGCGACGAGTTCTGCCCCGGGGACCACAGCATCCGGGCCGGGAACTTCGAGAACGGCATGAAGCTCGTCGGCATCGCCCAGCGCGTTACGCGCAGGGCCACCAGCGTCGGGGGCATCGTGCTGGTGCTGGGCGAGGGAGACCTGGCCCGCATCCTCTCCCGCTTCTACGCCGCCATGAGCCTTCCGATGAGATCCGAAAGCGTCGGTAGCCTGCGCCGCCTCGGGAGCAAGGCCGAGGTCGAGGATGTGATAGCGGCGCTCGCCGCGGAAGCGAAGCTCCGGTACGACGCGGAACTTGTCCCCCTCGACGAGACGACGCTGCGGCGGGCCAGGGAGAATCGTGCCGAGTTCCTGGTCTCGCCTCCTTTGTGAGCGCCCCTGCTCGGGGAGCAGGGTAATACGTGCTACAATCGAGGAGGAATGCGACGTCTGCTCGTTCACCAGGTGGGAGGGACGTGTTGGCTCCCTCTTCGTACGCGTGAGAGGGGTTGCTCGTGAGCTGGGTTGGGATAGCTTTGATCCTCGTGGCGTTCGTGTTCTTCGCGGTGGACCTCGTGGTGACGAACCACGGGCTGCCGACCGTCGCGGCGGTAGTGGCTTTCGTCTTGGGAGCTTTGACGCTCTTCGGCGTTACGGCAGCTTACTCGGGGGCGATGCTGGTGGTCCTCGTGGCCCTCGCGGTTCTGGTGGGGGTCGTTTTCGCGGTGGGCTCGGGCGAAGCGCTCGCGGCCAGGGAGAGGCCGGCAATGACCGGGACCGAGGGGATGCTCGGGGAGGTAGGAGACGTCGTGGAGACGGTCGGGATCGAGCCTCCAGGCTGGGTGTTCGTACACGGCGAGCGGTGGCGCGCAGTTCCCGCCGTCGCGCCCGAAGACGCCTACGAGCAGGAAGACCAGGAGCGGGTAATAGGGGTTGGGGAAAAGGTACAGATAATCGGTGTCCGAGACGGAAAAGTCGTGGTGCTGCCCGTCGAAGCGGCCGGGTTCGAGCATACGCCCGAGGGCTAAGGTAAGGAGGATCTTGTGGAGATTGGTTTGGGTTTGATACAGGTCGCTGGGCTCGGGGGCCTCGTGGTTCTGGTCGCGGTCGGGCTGGTCTTGATTTTCCTCGTGGCGAGCGCGGTGCGCATCGTCAACGAGTACGAGCGTGGCGTCGTGTTCAGCCTCGGCAGGGTACGGGGGCCGGCGAAGGGGCCGGGGCTCTTCTTCCTCGTCCCCATACGCGACAGGATGGTCAAGATCGACCTGCGCACGGTGAGCATGAACGTACCCCCTCAAGAGGTCATCACCCGCGACAACGTGCCGGCCCGGGTGGACGCCGTGATCTACTTCCGCGTGGTGGACCCGAACAAGGCCGTCATCGAAGTCGAGAACTACGTCCTGGCGACCAGCCAGATCAGCCAGACGACCCTACGCAGCGTCCTCGGCCAGAAGGACCTCGACGACCTCCTGACCAGCCGCGAGGCCATAAACGACGAGCTACAGACCATAATCGACGACCACACCGAGCCTTGGGGAATCAAGGTCAGCGTCGTGGAGGTCAAGGATGTCGAGATTCCTCAACAGATGCAGCGGGCGATGGCGCGCCAAGCGG
>JAIVIG010000443.1 GCA_020200675.1 Actinomycetota bacterium | reverse complement strand
AGCTAAGCGCTACCCGGCCCTCAAAAAGGCCGCCTGAGTCCACGAAGACCGCGAACGCGCACGTTTTGCGATGGACACGAAGCCCATCGCAAAACTCCTCGTGGTTAAAACGCAAGCTAAGAGGGGACTTCGCCGCGCAGGAGGGCTTCGAGGCGGTCGACCTGGTCGCGAGCGCCTAGCACGATCAGGGTGTCGCCGGTGCGGATGACGTCTTGGGCGGAGGGGGTGGTGTCGAACCTGCCCTCCGAGGTTCGGATGGCGAGGACCATGGCACCGGTCTTCTCCCCGATCTGGAGTTCGGCGATGGTGTGGTTCGCCAGGGGCGACTCCTTGGGCACGCCGAACTCCTCGAGCCTGAACTCGATGCCCTTCTCGCCGCGGGTGACGACGTCCAGAAAGTCCACTATGAGGGGTTGGGTGGCGAGGGAGGCGAGGCGGCGACCGCCGACCGCGTAGGGAGAGAGTGTGCGATCCGCGCCGGCTATCTCCAGCTTCGCCGCCGACTCGTCCGAGCTGGCGCGGGCGACGATGTGGAGGCTCGGGTTGATCTTGCGGGCCGAGAGCACGACGAAGACGTTGGCGGCATCCGAGTTGACCGCGGCGACGAGGCCCTTTGCGCGCCGGATGCCGGCCTCTTCGAGGATATCGTCGTCGGAGGCCTCGCCGAGCATGGCGAAGCGGTTCTCCGCCAGGCACTCTTCGACCCTTTCCGGGTCGTTGTCTATCACCACGAAGGGGACACCCTCGAGGGCGAACTCGCGGGCAACCTGGCGGCCGACCCGACCGAAGCCGCAGAGTACGTAGTGCCCGTTCAGCTTGTTGATCTCGGCCGTCATCCTTCCCCTTTCGAAGTAGCCACGGACCGCCCCTTCCACCGCCAGCTCCACGGAGGTAACCGCCGCGTAGAATAGGGTACCCACCCCCGTTATCAAGAGGGCCATAGTCCACAGCTGCCCGGTCGTGTCGAGGTCATGAACCTCCCTGTAACCGACCGTGGTCAGGGTGATCACGGTCATGTACAGGGCGTCGATGAAACTCCAACCCTCCAGAAACATGTACCCAAGCACGCCCACGACGGTAATGACGCCGAGCGCCGAGAGAGCGTTCCGAACCCGCCGCACGGTGGTCCGCAGATCGTATGGTTCCGAGAAAGGTAAGCGTCTGTTGGGTTCCACCCGACCGGATTCAGCCATAAAGCTGATTATAGCTACTCTGTAGCGCGACACTGGCGGGTCGGCGAAGCCCTATATCTCTCTGCTCCCCGATGGATGCGACGCGGAGCTCGTCTGCGAGGACGAACCAAACGCTTGCACTCGATTGTAACTAGAAGCCGGCGCTGCTAATATAGCGGCATGACGCAGGCGAGTAATGATTCCGGCAGATGGTGGTTGCTGCCGGTCGGCATAGTTACGGCTTCCGTGTTTATCGCCCTAGGCATCGTCGTCTTTCAACCATCTTTCATCGAGGAAGTTTTCGCGGAACGTTTGTCGGCCCAAACGGCGGGTTCTACTTTCGGAGGAGCCAAACAACCCACGGGCGAGCCGGCGGAAGACTGTAGCGGCGAGCGGGCTAGCGACTATCAGTGCATACAGAAGCGATATCAGGATCTGGTCCACGGGTCCGGCGTCCAGGCCGCTTTCACCGATCTCAAGGGCGCGTACGAGACGAACGAGTTCGTGAAATCGAACTGTCACCAGATCACCCACGTCATAGGCCGGGCCGCCGTCGATATGTACGGCGACATACCCGAGTCGTACAGCCATGGTGACAACTTCTGCTGGTCGGGCTACTACCACGGGGCGATGGAGGCGGTCGTGGCCGAGATCGGGCCTGACAAGATCCTGGACGAGGCGAACGAGATCTGCGCGAGCGTGAGCGAGGATCAAGAGCAATCGTTCTACCATTACAACTGCGTCCACGGCCTCGGCCACGGCTTTATGGGCATGCTGGAGAACGAGCTGTTCGAGTCGCTCGAAACGTGCGATACCCTGGGGGACAGGTGGGAGAGGGAGTCCTGCTACGGCGGAGTGTTTATGGAGAACATAATGGCCGACATCAACCCCGGCACCAAGACCAAATATCTCAAGGCCGACGAGCCCCTCTATCCCTGCACCGAGGTGGGCTCCAAGTACAAGGAACAGTGCTACGTAATGCAAACTTCGTACGCGTTGAAGACGCAGGACTACGACTTCGGCAAGGTCTTCGAGCTCTGCGGGACGATCGAGGAAGACTACCGGTCGACGTGTTACCAGAGCCTGGGAAGGGACGCCGCGGGCAACAGCGCCAGTGATCTGGTCAAAACCAAAGAGAGCTGCATGCAGGGAGGAGACGACGAGGCCCGGTCGAACTGCGTGATCGGGGCCGTCAAAGACTTCATCTCGTACTACAACAGCGATACCCAGGCCAAAGAGTTCTGCGAGTCCCTCGACAGAGACCTGCGCGAGACGTGCCTCGAGACGGGCGAAGAGTACTACAAGACCTACGACATCTGATGTTGTACAAGGCCGTCGTCACGCTCGCCAGCCTGGTGTTCGGCTTCTTCATCATCGGCGCGGCCGTGTACTGGCAACTGGAGTACGGGGAACGCAGCGGCAGAGATCCTGGTAGCGATCCCGGCACCGCTGCCGCCCAGGGTTCGTTCACGCTCGAAGAGCTGGCCGAGCACGACGGCAAGGACGGTAACGACTGCTACGTAGCGGTCGACGGCGACGTGTACCTGATCGAAGGCTTCGCGCTGTGGCAGATGGGCGAGCACATACCGTCCAACGGCAGGGCAAGCTGCGGTTACGACCTGACCGAGGTTATCTCGGCCCGCACGCTACCCTCTTTCGCCCGGAGCAGGGCGAAGGTGTGGCGTGGCTGCCGGCGTCTGTCGGTCGGACTGCCGGGGTTGAGGAGCAAGAGGCCGTCTTCGTCTTCGAGGAAGGGAATGTGCGAGTGTCCGAAGACGATCACGCGGGCCTCGGGGAAGCGACGCACCAGACGCCTGCGGCGGCCCTCTCTGCGCCCCGAGTCGTGGATCATGGCTATCCTCGCGCCGCCGAGATCGAACTCTAGCGTCTCGGGGAGGTCCACTTCGGGTGGGTCCACGTTGCCCCTGACGGCGCGGACCGGGGCGTGGGTGGAGAGCTCTTCGAGCACCGATGGTTGGATCAAATCCCCCGCATGCAGGATAAGGTCCGCCTCCCTCAGGTACGGCATCAACTCCTCCGGCAGGGCGCGGGCGCGGCGAGGTATGTGCGTGTCGGCGAGGACGACGGCCAGGGGACTCAAGGGCCGTCCCAGAACTGTTCGGAGATCTCACGCGGCACGCCGCCCCTCCTGGTAACTGCCACTCGCCCGGTGGCTAGCTGCGCGAATCCCTCTTCCAACCCCTAGCTGAGGAGCTGACCTGCTCTTTAGCCGAGCTTGAAGGGGTCGCGTATTTCGCCGGAGAGTTCGACCCAGACGGTCTTGAGTTGGGTGTACTCGTGGAGGGTCTCCAGCCCGTTCTCCCTTCCGATGCCGCTCTCTTTGTAGCCGCCGAAGGGCGCGGTGAAGGAGATGGCCCGGTAGGCGTTGATCCAGACCGTGCCGGCCTTGAGGGCGTGGGCGACCCGGTGGGCCCGCTGCACGTCCTTGGTCCAGACGGCCGCCGCCAGACCGTAGGGCGTGTCGTTGGCCTGACGGACGACTTCCTCCTCGCTCTCGACCGGGATCACGCTCAACACCGGACCGAAGATCTCCTCTCGCGCCACCGTCATGGTGTTGTCTACGCCCGTGAGGATCGTCGGCTCTATAAAGAAACCGTCCCGGAGGTCCGCTTTTTCC
>JAIVIG010000190.1 GCA_020200675.1 Actinomycetota bacterium | reverse complement strand
AGATGCGCATTCGTACTTAGTATACCGGACCACCGCGCATAAAAACCCCAAAGAGCCCGCCCCTCACAAGAGCCCGGCCCCACACCCGCCCGACCGCCGTTACACCTGCATTTAAAGAGAAGTTTACGCACATGCAACCTTAGACAAATGGGCGATCCCTAGTATGGGCGGGGTGACTACCAGAGGCGAGGAGAGCACATGACGAACGAGCCGGACGTGATGCGGATAAAGAGGGAGAAGCGCGAACGGCGCCTAGAGTCGGCCCCGGCCGGCATGACGAGGAAGCGCTTCCTGACCTTCCTCGGGGCCGGCTCCGCGGCCCTGGCCGCCGGAAGCGCCGGCGCGCCTACGATTGGCGTACCCAAGGGTAGCACCGGAGGCAGAGACGCGGCGGTAATCGGGGGCATCGCCGAGGCGCAGGCGGCTCAGGCGAGCAGGCTCTCCTTCACGCCCATCGAGCCGACCGGCGAGGACGACGTGGTGCTGCCCGAGGGCTTCAAGTACGACGTCCTGCGCAAGTGGGGCGACGACGTCGCCGGGGACGACGTCCCCTACGGCTACAACAACGACTTCGTGGCCTACTTCCCCATAGACGCCCTCGACGGCGGCCAGAACAGCCAGGACGGCATCCTGTGGGTAAACCACGAGTACCCGGATCCCAAGTGGGTCTCCGAGTACCAGGACGGAGACAAGACCCCCGGGCAGATCGACCAGGAGAAAGCGTCGGTGGGTGGTTCGATCTTCCGGGTACGCCGTCAGGGCGACTCCTGGGAGTTCGTCGAGGACGACCAGTACAACCGCCGGATAGACGCCACCACCCCCATGGACCTTACCGGCCCGGCGACGGGCTCGGAGGAGATGGAGGGGGTGGACGAGGCCATAGGGACGCTCGCCAACTGCGGCGGGGGTGTAACCCCGTGGAACACCGTCCTCACCTGCGAGGAGAACTTCCAGGACTACTACGGCGAGAGTTCCGGGGCCGACGAGTCCAGGTTCCGCTGGCTCGACGACTCCGACAACGCCCAACCGCCCGAGCACTACGGCTGGATCGTGGAGGTAGACCCCTTCGATCCCGAGTCAAAGCCCCGCAAGCACACCTGGCTCGGGAGACTCCGGCACGAGAACGCCGCCGTCCGGCTCTCCGACAGGGGCAGGGTCGTCGTGTACACGGGGCACGACCAGGAGGACCAGTGCATCTACAAGTTCGTCTCCTCGGGCACCTTCGATCCTGACGACCGCGAGGCGAACTCCGATTTGCTAACCGACGGGATGCTATACGTCGCCAACTTCGCCAGCGGCCGCTGGAACGCCCTCGACTACGAGAACAACTCCATCTTCGGCGACAATGGCTTTGCGAGTCAGGCCGACGTCCTGGTACGCGCCTTCGAGGCGGCCGCCCTCACCGAGGGAGAAGAACCCGAGAACCGCGTCGGCACGCAGCTCGACCGCTGCGAGGACATAGAGGTAGCCAGCGACGGCACCATCTACGCCGCGCTCACCAACAACGAGAAGCACGGCAACTTCTACGGTCAGATCCTGCGCATACGCGAGAGCGGCAACGACCCCGAAGCCGAGGAGTTCACCTTCGAGGTCTTCGCCGCCGGCGGCCCCCAGAGCGGCTTCGCCAATCCCGACAACCTCCACTTCGACCCCGACGGGAACACCCTCTTCCTCGCCGTCCAGCACCCAGGCGAGGAGACCAAGGACACGAACGACCCGACAAGCACCTGGCCCGACGGCGATATACCCCGCCCCGCCGTCATCGCCATAACCGGTTTCGCTTAGAGAGACTGGTGGAGAAGCTCGTGAGAAGGTCCATAGCAACCATCCTCGGGTTGCTCGTCGCCGCGGCGGCCTTGCCCGCTTCCAACGCGTTGGCGCAACCGGAGGCTACCCTGGAAGGCCGGGCGGTTCTGCCCGCGGACACCTTCGCCGAAGGGCCACAGTCGGGTAACGGGCTCGAAGAAGAGACGAAGGGTGGTCGCATGCCGCCCTTCGAGGGCCAGCGAGTCGGCGGTGTCTCGGCGGTGCTGGAGAACAGAAACGGAGAGTTCCAGGCGATGCCCGACAACGGCTTCGGCAAGAAGAACAACTCCTCGGACTTCCAGCTGCGCACCTACCGCATCAGCCCGGACTTCGAGACCGCCAACGGGGGAAGCGGGGAGATCCCGGTCGGGGAAGAGTTCGTGCAGTTACGCGACCCGGATCGACAGATCCCGTTCGAGATCACGAACGAGGACTCGGAAGACCGGCTCCTGACCGGCGCCGACTTCGACGTCGAGTCGGTACGCCGGGAGCCCCAGAGCGGCCTCTGGTTCGGCGACGAGTTCGGCCCGTTCCTGCTACACACCGACGCGACGGGACGCGTGCTCGAAGCTCCGATATCGCTGCCCGACGTAAAGTCGCCCGAGAACCCGAGCCTCGCAACCGGGGAGGAGCCAAACCTGGCAACCAGCAAGGGCTTCGAGGGCATGGCGATCTCCGAGGACGGCACTACGCTCTACCCGATGCTCGAAGGGGCTCTGGAGGACGACCAGGAGACAAGCAGGCGCTACGTCTACGAGTTCGACCTGGGGAGCAAGGACTACACGGGGGAGCGGTGGCAGTATCGCGTCGAAGCTCCCGACAACTCCATCGGGGACTTCACGGCGCTCGGCGGCGGTCGCTTCCTGGTGATCGAACGTGACGACGAGCAGGGCGAGGAGGCGGGCTTCAAAAAGGTCTACGAGGTGGACCTGAACCGCGAGGATTCCGAAGGGTATCTGGTCAAGCGGGAGGTGCTCGACCTACTCTCGATCCGGGACCCGTACCGCATCTCCGAACCCGGACGCGAGGGCGATATCGGTCTCGGCGACCCGTTCTCTTTCCCCTTCCAGACCATCGAGAGCGTTCTCCCGCTCGGGGACGGGCGGCTGCTCTTGCTGAACGACAACAACTACCCCTTGAGCGCGGGCCGCAACCCCGACCAACCCGACGACACCGAAGCGATAATCGTGCGCGCCGGCGCCCTCTCGCCCTCCCCGACCCAGATGCCCGGCACCGGCGGGCCTCCGCTCCCGGTCTTGGTCGGTCCCGTGCTGGTGGCGCTCATGGGCGCCGCGTGGGTGATCCTACAGCGCCGGGTTATAGCGGTCGCCGTAACCTCCGGGTTGAATCTCGGGTACGGACGAGGCCGGAGCAGATAGAATTGGCTTCCCGTGAGAACCGTCTGGACAAGAATCCACAAGACCTCCGATGCCCCGGTATCGCGACTTCCATTGTACGTCGTCCTCTTGCTTTTTCTCTCTCTGGCCCTCGCGTGGGTTTTGTACCGGGAGAGGACCACCGAGGTACAGGCCGAAGATTCGGTTATACTCGGGGAAGAGGAGTTGATCGAGCTGAGCACCCGAGAGGGCGGAGAGGCGAGGGAGATACTAGTAGTACACCACGGCGTTTATGACGGGTATAGCCGCTTGAGTTTCTCCCGAGCATCTTCCGCCGTGAAGCGCCAGTTCACCGGTGCCTTTCGTTCGTTGCGCTCTCGCTCCCACGCCGCTACCTCGCTTTTCAGGCTCTCCTCGTCCCCTATCCGACGTCCTCCTACGCATTGGTTGGCCAACACCGCGAACTCCGCTTCGACCATGTTGAGCCAGCTGGCGTGCTTGGGCGTGTAATGGAACTCCAGTTTGCTGAAGATGCGCCAGGCTTCTTCTGGCTCGAAGGTTTCGTAGAGCGCGCTGGGAGTGTGGGTGTTTAGGTTGTCCATGACCAAGCGGATCTTCTTGGCTTTCGGGAAATGCTCGTCCACCAGCACCTTCATCTGCCGGGCGAAGTCTTGCTTGGTGCGCCTCTCGGTTACCTCCACGCGGCGCCAGCCTGCGTGAGGCTCGAAGCACATGAAAAGGTTGCGCACGCCGCCCCTTTCGTACTCGTAATCGTAGCGCTCAGGCAGTCCGGGCTTGACGGGTAGGGGCAGGCGTTTCTCTTTTACGAGTTGGTAGGGCATCTCGTCGAAGCACACCCGCGGGCGCTCGGGGTCGTGTTCCTCGGCGTACAGGTTCAGGATGTCCTCCATGCGCCACACGAACTCCGCGCCTACTTCGGGGATGCACCACTGCTGCTTTCGCCACGGTTTCAGGTCCCCTTTTTCAGCGTACGCCTGACCGTCTCGTCGCTTATGGAGTCCACCACCTCAAGCTCGACGAGCTTGTCGGCCAAGAGCTGCATCGTCCACCGCTTGCCACCTTCGGGCGGATCGCTGCAGGCCAGGGCGATGAGATAGGCTTCTTGCTTGCCCGTAAGTTTGCGCTCGCCGCCGGGGCGTGGCGCCTCGTTGAGCGCGTGCTCGAGGCCACCCTCCACGAAGCGCTTGCGAGTGCGCTCGACGGTGCTCGGGCTGGTGTGCAGTGCCTCGGCTATGCCCTTGTCGGTCCGTCCTTCGTCGGCCAGCAGAAGGACGTGCGCTCGGTTGGCTTTCCTGGCCCGGATGTCCCCCTTGCTCAGCAGTTCCGACAACTCGGTTTGCTCCTCCGAGGTCAAGTCCACCACGTACACCTTCTTCACGGTTGGCACCTCCCGCGTTTCGGGCTGGTGTACCACGTGGTGTACCACGAGACCGTATATGCGTCAAAACCCTAGTGGTGTACTACTAG
>JAIVIG010000442.1 GCA_020200675.1 Actinomycetota bacterium | reverse complement strand
CGATCGAAGAAGGAACCTTCACCAAACCTCTGGTCGCTTTCCTGGGGGGAAGCACCGCCCCCAAGGGAACGAAGATGGGCCACGCCGGGGCGATCGTCACCGCCGGGAAAGGGACCGTCGAAGACAAGGTGGCCGCCCTGGAAGGAGCGGGCGCGCTCGTCGCCGGCCGGCCTAGCGATGTTGGAGGGCTGCTCCAAACCGTGCTAGCGAAGGTGGGATAGCGACCGGATGGATTTTAGTATCCAGGCAATACCTGAGCGAGCGCCGGGGTCGTCGTGTCGGGTGGTCCTGGTAGACGGCGAGGACGAGAGTACGATCGAAACCTCCGCGTCCGCATACGAGGAAGGGCGTCGCGCGACCGGTGCTCTTGGGAAACGGGTACGTGATCGAGGAGCGTCTACGTTCGCTGCATCCGGGGACGAACATCCAACCGATGGTTCTAGAAAACGGCCTTATCGACGAGTCCGCGGCACTGTAGCAGGAGAAGACGACAGGCATGAAGACAAGACGGGGTTTTCGAGAAACGGTAAACCGAGCAAGGGGAAGGAGCAATTCGTGAAAGCTAATGGTGCGCGATTATCCGGGAGGTATTCAGGATGAGCGAGAAAGCCATCTCGGATAGTACCGACGAGCGACGCGTGCAAGAGGCCGGTACGAAGGAGCGGCACCCGGTATCGCGGTCGTTGCTGTTGAGCTTGATTCCGGAGGTCGTGCTCCTCGCTGCCGCCGTGTACCTCTTCGTGGTCGCCCTCGGTTTCAAACAGGTAGGGCCTTCGGATCAGATCGGTCCCGGATTCTGGCCGCAGGTGTTATGCGTCGGCATAGGGATCGGCGCGCTGGTGCGCATCGGGCAGAAGCTGCGTTCGCGCGAGCGTCGGGTTGCGGGGGCCGCGGCATCCGAGGCAGACGAGGTGAGGATGCCGCGCGTGGCCCTCGGGATCGCTCTCGTGGTCGGCTACGTGGTTGGTGCTCCTCTATGAGCTTCTCGGTGTTTACTAGATGGCTCTCCTGGTGGAAGCTACGTGCGCGAGGGGAGTCGGGCCGTGATAGAGACCCTCTACGGTGTC
Source organism: Actinomycetota bacterium (assembly GCA_020200675.1). Lineage (GTDB taxonomy): Bacteria > Actinomycetota > Rubrobacteria > Rubrobacterales > Rubrobacteraceae > Rubrobacter_F. The sequence goes on along the minus strand of JAIVIG010000442.1, from coordinate 2,872 downwards.
CTCGGCGCCATGGCTTCGATAGGTCTGTACGGGCTGTTTCTGGTGGTGATCGGGGTCCTGTTAGGCTTGTTGGTGGGCGTGCTGCCCGGGCTCACCTTCGTGATGGGGGTCCTGCTGCTGGTGCCGTTCACCTACAGCATGGATACGGGATCAGCGCTGACGCTCATGCTGGCTCTGTACGTCGCCGGGACCTACGGGGGCGCGCTTACCTCCATCCTACTCAACATCCCCGGCGAGCCGAACAATGTGCCGCTGCTGTGGGACGGGCACGGCATGGCACGCCAGGGCCGGGCCGCAGAGGCCCTGGGATGGGCTGCGCTCGCGGCGTTCGCCGGCGGGCTGGTGTCGTGGGTGGTGCTGGTCTTCGCCGCGAAACCGTTCGCTTCGGTGGCGCTCCAGCTGTCTTCGCCCGAATACTTCGCCATCGTGTTGTTGGGGCTTGCAAGCGTCCTGGCGCTTACCGAGACTTCCGTGGTCGCGGCCGTTATCGCGATGTTCGTGGGTATGTTGATCTCCACGGTCGGGGTGAGTCAGGTGACCGGCGTGGTCCGCTACGACTTCGGCACGACCATCTTGAGGGATGGCATAGACTACTTGGCCGTCATGATCGGGATGTATGCCCTGGGAGAGGTCATCACCCGTTTCGGCGAGAAATTCGGGGGGCAGGTGGCCCAGCAGCCGGCCAGGGTGGCCACCACCCTTCCGGGTCTGCGCGCCGTAAGGGACCGCGGGGGCAGCTTTCTTCGCGGCATACTCACGGGTAGCCTGATAGGCACGGTCCCCGGCGCTGGGGCGACCGTTGCCTCGTTCGTCTCCTACGGGCTCGAGAAGCAGTTCGGAAAGCACAAGGGAGAGGTTGGTGAAGCCTCGCCCAGCGGCGTCGTGGCTCCGCAGGCGGCCTCGACGGCGACCGTGGGCGGGGCCCTGATACCGCTTCTCGTGCTGGGCATCCCGGGGAGCGCCGCGGCGGCCGTGCTGCTCGGTGTCTTTCTGTTACACGACGTGCAGCCCGGGCCCCAAATCTTCGCGGAACAACCCGAGCTCGTCTACACGATCTTCGGGGCGTTCTTGCTTAGCCTGATCCTCATGTTCGCCGTCGGAGTCCTGGGAGCCAGGCCGCTCATCCGCGTGCTCAACTTCCCGGAAGTCTACGTATCGGCGTTCGTGGTTCTGTTCGCGTTCATAGGTGCCCTCGCGCTGCGTCAGTCTCTCTCGGACGTGTGGATCACGCTTGCTTTCGGGGTGATCGGGTTCGCCATGGCGCGAAGCGACTACCCGATAGCGCCCCTGGTACTGGGAGCTATCCTGGGCCCCCTCGCCGAGCGCCACTTCGTGACGACGATGATCTCGAGCGGCAACGACTGGACCGTGTTCTTTACGCGACCGATCAGCGGGACGCTGATGGTGATCTTGGTCCTGTTGGTGCTCCTGCTCGGTTACAGGACTTACAAGGCGAGGGGCCAACGAACGGCGGAACCGGGGCCAGATGGCTCACGCTAGATGGGAGACGCGTAAGGGGGACGGCCCTGCCGGGAGGAGACCTAGGAGTAGGAGGAGTGGGTGAGCAAAGAGTGGCCGAAGACGAAGTATTGGTGGGGCAGGGGAGCCGTACTGATCGCCCTTGCCGCGCTGCTGTTGTCGGTGGCGACTGCCTGTGGTGGCGGGACGAGAGGTCCGTCCGAGGGTAGAGGAGGCGAGCAATCCAACCGTCCCGTAGACATGGTGGTGCCGTTCGGGGCCGGCGGCGGCGCGGATCAGGTCGCCCGCATCGCGGCGGCCAGCATGGAGGAGGAGCTCGGGGCACAGGTGCCGGTGATAAACACCCCGGGCGCGACGGGCAGCACGGGCATTACCAGCATGCTCACCAGCCCACCAGGAGAGTCCGTGGCGATACTCATCCAGGATACGCTGGCGACCATACCGTACGGCTCCGCTTCCTTCGAGTTGGACCAGATACAGGGAGTGTGCCGTCTCCAGGAGATGCCCTCGGCGCTCTTTGTTCAGGGCGATGGGCCTTACCAGGACTGGGAGGCCCTCGCTGCCGCCGCGCGAGAGAGACCCGGCGAGCTGAGGGTGGCCACGGTGGGACAGGGCGGGGTGGACGACGTCATGCTTGCCGCCGTGGCCGAGCAGGCGGGTGTCGAGTTTCGGGCCGTGCCGTTCGCCGATCCCAGCGAGCGCTACGCCGCGCTCCTTGGCGGCGCGGTGGATGCCTTGTACGAGCAGCCGGGCGACGTGTTGTCGAACCTGGAATCGGGGGAGTTCGAGCCGGTGATGGTCTTCGCCGACGAACGGGTGGAAGGGTTGGAAGACGACTACGTGTTGGGCAGGGACGTGGGTGTGGATCTCGTCCTGAACCAGTTTCGCGGCATCGTGACGAATGCGGAGGCTGATTCCGAGACGGTTGGCAGGCTCTCCGACGCCTGCGCCGCGGTGCAGGAAGACACGGACTTCACGGAGTTCCAGGAGCAGAACTTCTCTACCCCGGAGAGCTACCAGGACGCCGAAGAGTTTACGGAGTACATCCAGACCCAGGCCGATACGATAGCCGAACTCCAGAACGAGTTCGGGATCACCGGGCAGTAGGCGCCTAGAGGGCAGCGTCACGGGTGTTCCCCCATCTCCGGTGCGCGGAGGGTGGAAGAAGTACGCCCTGAAGCGTTGTCTCCGAGACGCGGCTCATCGGAGGTCTCCGGATCAGACCACGATCGTGACTCATTGGGCGGTGCCGGACGAGACGCGTCCTAGGGCCGGCGAGGGAAGGAAGAACAGTAGGCTACAGGGAAGGGGAAGCACGTGGAGAGAATCGGTGGAGAGGACATAGGCCGGGAGGTCTCACCCCGCAAGGTAGCACTGGCGAGCGCCATAGGCG
>JAIVIG010000441.1 GCA_020200675.1 Actinomycetota bacterium | reverse complement strand
GCTGGGAGTATCTGAGGAAGGTGGGCTACACACCGCAGGTCCCCAGGCCCTCCAACACCCGCTCCGCCGACGCCTCGGAAAGGTATATCCAGGATCGTAAATAAAACTGGCTTGAGAGCTCTAAACTCTCAGCGCTTTCGTCCCCCGGCGCCGAAGCAGAGACACGACACGTGGTGGCACCGAATAAGAACTCACTGCCGCGCGTGCGATGTAGGGTGAGAAGCACTATCCGCTGCTAGCGGTGGGAGATGAGAGCCTCTTCTGAGGGTGCTAGAAAGCCTATAAAGCCGCAGAGCTAGTGTTAGCGGGCCCCTGGGCCCTTGAGAATTTGCAGGCGCTTTAAACCGCTTTATAGGAGGGCCGGGACGGGGTGGACTGTAACTCACTCGGTGCTATCAACTACGAGATCTGTGCCCCTATTAAGCGGTCTTTAGCGGACCCCAGGACAAGAAAGGGGTGGGGGATGGGTGGTAGTTAAGTGGGGGTTGACCTCATCCCTAAGACCTTAGGTAAGGCGAAAACCCTTTGCGAGGTGGGGGAGGTGGGGGTTGTACAACAGGTAGGTAAAGTGAGAGCGGAGCCAAGGGACGAGGCTGACGAGGAGAGGTTGAGCGCAAGCAAGAATAGGAGTTGGTCGGTAAACCCCCACCTCCCCCACCCAACCGCTATAAACCGCTTATATAGGGTGAATTCTGGGGTGGGGGTTAGTGCCAAACCCCCACCTAGGTCCCACTCCAGAAGACGTAACCCCCACCTCGGGGTGCCGCCGAGTGTAGAGAGAAGAGAAAGAGTATGTGAAAGAGTATAGGTTCCCTGCGCCATCTTACGGTGTTTGTACGGCACGAGAATGTGGTGAGGCTGCTGGAGTTCTTGGGGTACCGCCAAGAGGAGTAGGCGAGGGTCGGAGATTTCCTGTTAGGGATTTGCGGTCCTCGGTTCTTGAGGACTGTGGGTAGTGAGAAGCCCCTCTTTATTCAGTTAACTGCCTAGAAGACGTCAGCGTGTTGAAAAACCCCTTCGTGGCCTTTTCTGACCCCTGCTCAGAGGCCAAGAACCCCATTTTCTGAGTATTTTGGACCTGTTTTGGTGGTGTTTGGGCCTGTTTTGGGGTCCCCAATCGGTCCGACAACGACTTTTTCAACAGCCTGACGTCTTCTCGGAAACCCATGTGCAGGATCCTGAATAAATGGATCAATCAGGACTACGATCCTATGACTATTGAGCACAAGTGCTTTGATGCAGACGTCGATATGTGGTGGTGCCGAATAAAGATTCACTGCCCCGCACGCTGCGTAGGGAGGGTGAGCAGTACACTTCCCTTCGGAAGACTCCTCGACGGTTGGAGGAAAGGACCTTCTCAAAGCCCCCTCGAAGGCCTTTGTAGCCGCAGAGCTAGTACCAGCGCCCCCTGGGGGCTGCGTCGGTCTGTGGACGCTCAAGACGGCTTTGAGCAGCGCACCTTGAGACCGGAGAAACCGCGTGGCTCTCTCGGCGTGGCAGACGATAAACCTACATCCTAGAGGACGGTATACCATGGACCCTGCTGGAGATTTTACCTTATCTAAGGGGTTTCCTCTGTCTCCCCAGGACAGCTAGAACGCCCTTCTTCTTTATGAAGAAAATACAGACTTCATTGGATCCATCTATGCCAGCTTCGGTTACCTTTCCGCCGTGCTAAGGGACAGAGGTCGCGGCGGAAAGAATCCCGAGGTGCTTCTAAGTGTGGGAGACGCTCGCGACCTCGCCCCAAGCCCTTTTCTAAGTATTGATCTCCAGGGAAGGTTAACCGCATGGAACCTGTAATTCACTTCGTCGCTGAGGGCCGCTCCCGGTGCCTTCGACTACGGTCCGCATACAGCACTGGCTGGATCTCAGGAACCGTAGCGCGCGGTGCACAACCTTCTATGACGCCCCGGGTATGCCGTCGTTGTCCTCCCCAACCCGCACACCATGCTCGTAGACCAGCTTGCCCCCGAGGTAGCCGGAGAGCCCGATGAGCGAGGCACCTAGGACCGAGAGGAGCAGGGCCTTTCTACCCGCTCGATGATCATCACGGCTCCGGAAGCTCGCTAGGTAGCACCCAATGAGAGCCACGTTCGAGAGGCCGTGGTAGAGGGCCGTCCTGCGTACGGGCTTGTTCTCTATCTCATAGTAGTCGAGGACGCCGGTAGTGGCAGCGCCGGCCGCTCCGAGCAGGCCGAAGATCAGGGAGTAGTGTGCAGCCTTGCTTAAGCCTTCCTCGTCTTCAGCCAGGTAGGCCAGAACGTCGAAGGTGGTAGAGGCCGGCAAGACCGCTGCGGGGATGGCTTGGAGGATCGGGTGTACTGGGTGGCCCATAACGCTCAATCGCGGCATAAGCCCTCCTCTCTGCTCGTCACTTTTACGGCTTCTCGTTCAGACCTCATCATACTCCGGTACCCTCCTTGCGGCTCGACGCCTCAAGAGTGTAAATGCCCCTTCGCCCGCTCACGCCCAGGCCTTTCCGCCGCGCCTAAGGTAGACGTAAATCCCGAAGTACAACGGCCCTCGCTCACGCATCGTAGTCCTCAAGCGCACGGCGAGGGTATGCTACGCCTCAGGACGCTAAAGGAAAGGAGAGTAGGACACATGCCCGTAGACCCGCACCGCATAACGGAGGTGGCACAGCGCCTGTCGACGAGGCTCGAAGCCACCTACAGCGACCTCCCGGACGCAGAGGTAGAGAGCGTGCTCGTCGTAGCCGCGGTCAAGCGAGGGGATTTGGGAAGACATGTCGTGCACTTCGACACCAGCGAGATGCCAGCCTACGCGGCGAGGGGGCTACTGGCCGAGGTCGACGACCACCTAGGAGGCAACCTACCTGGAGCTAGGGACTAACAACTTCCTAGGACTTACGCAAGAACCATTTGAACGGTGGGTTTCTTGAGTTGTTGGACGAGATAGTCATGGAGCAAGCCCCGCTTGATCCTATAGATCGTTTGCCCACTCTGGTAGGCTAGGTGCTTCA
>JAIVIG010000440.1 GCA_020200675.1 Actinomycetota bacterium | reverse complement strand
CAGGATGGGAGAGGTGGTCACCACGGTCCAGTTCCATCCGGCGTCCCTGGTGATCGCCGCCGCCCAGATCGCGGTCTCCCTCGCCGTCGTCGCGTCCATCGCGTAGGGGAGGGGCCTGTGAGGGGAAGGTCCCGGGTAATCCTCCTCCTCGCGAGGCTGTTCGCGTGCATTTTTCTCGGATCTGCTGTCTTCCGCTTTGTAAGAGGCCTCGTGGACGACTCTAACTTGAACGAGGCACAGGGGTTTGTGGGTTGGTCCTTCGCGTTCTTGCTGCTGGTAGTGACTCCCCCCGCCCTGAAGGTCCTGTTCGCGCGAGGGCCGCGAGCCCTCCGGTCGATGCTGAGCGGAACCGCGAAGCGGGCATTCTTACTTGCCATCGCCTTTGGCCTCGCCGCCGGTTTCCTGGCTACGGATTCGGCTTCGAAAGAGGTGAATGGGCCACGACCTTAGTCGGTGCACCCTTGGCCGCACTCGTCTTTTTCGTGTGGGTGTTCTGCTTTATCTTCGTACTGGCATCGTCCCTTCTGCTGTACGGGATAGGAAGCGGCGGAGGGTACTACGGTGGCGGAGGAGGAGGTGGCGACGGGGGTGGCTAGCGGCTCCCTGCGCTTCCTGGTTTTGGGAAGGTAGGGAGCCTGTGGTAAGCGAGCGATAGTAGGCAGGCTAACTCTACGGAAGGTAAAGACGAACTTGGGCGACCTGCGGGGTATTGAGCAAGGAGGACGGGCCGGGGGTCTTACCGGTGCAGACAACCTGTTGTTGCACTTCACGCCTTTCGCGGAAGACCGCTCGAAGCTGCCGGTGATCGTCTCGGGCGAGGGGTGCTACGTGATGGACGACAGGGGACGTACGTACGTGGACGGGCTGGCGGGGATGTTCACGAACCAGGTCGGCAACGGCAGGGGCGAGCTAGGCGAGGTCGCCGCCAGGCAGATGAAGGAGCTAGGGTTCTTCCCCAACTGGGGCTTTCAGCACCCGAGGAGCCTCGAACTCGCGGCGAAGTTGGCGGAGATAGCGCCCGGGGATCTGAACAGCACGTTCTTCGTCTCTTCGGGTTCGGAAGCCGTAGAGACGGTCATAAAGCTCGCACGCCAGTACCATCGCGCCAACGGGGAGCCGGCACGTTACAGAATTATCTCGCGGAAGCTCGCCTACCATGGGACCACGATGGGCGCTTTGAGCGTTACGGGGCTGCCCGACTTCAAGGCGCCGTTCGAACCCTTGTTGCAGGGCTTTTACCACGTGCCGAACACGCAGCAGGACCCCGAGAGGGCGGCCGACGCCATCGAGGAAGCCATAGAGTTCGGTCCGCCGGAGACGGTGGCGGCAGTGATCCTCGAGCCGGTACAGAACTCAGGCGGGTGTCTGGTGCCCCCACCGGATTACTGGAATAGGGTGCGCGATATCTGCGACCGGCACGGCGTGCTGCTCTGCTCCGACGCCGTGATCTGCGCCTTCGGCCGCCTGGGGGAGTGGATGGGCATCGAGCGTTTCGGGGTGGTGCCGGACATGACGAGCTTCGCCAAGGGCGTAACCGGTGGCTACTCGCCGATGGGCGGCGTGGTGGTGAGGGAGAAGGTCATACGGACGCTCGCCGAGAACACGTCGATGTTCATGCACGGCTCGACCTTCGGGGGACATCCGGTCTCCAGCGCGGTGGCGCTCGAGAACATAAAGATCATCGAACGGGAGAAGCTCCTGGAGAACGTGCGCGCCCTCGAAGGGCACTTCGGGGACGAGTTGAAGCGGATGGCCCAAGCGCATCCGATAGTGAAGGAGGTCCGGGGGATGGGTTTCTTCTGGGCCGTCGAGCTGAAGCCCGAGAGGGCGGACGAGACGCCCCTTCGGGAAGACGAATACCGGAGATACTTCGAGGGCGTTCTCTCACAGGCGCTGCTCGAGAACGGGCTCATCTGCCGCTTCGAAGACAAGGAGGACCCGGTCATCCAGTACTCCCCCGCGCTCGTCGCCGACCGGGAGCTCCTGAGCAGGATAGCGGAGATCACGGACAAGGCCCTCACCGAACTCGAGCGCGAACTCGGCTACCGAGTCTAACGCCGCGAAGTTGTCCTTGGTACAGTAGCCAACGATGGTAGAGGATCCAAACACCAGAATCCTGCCGGCGGAGAAGTAGGAGGGTTAAAGGCGATGCAAGAATATAGTTGTGACATTTATAGTAATATAAATATTATGTCTGAAAATCCTATTCTCGACTCAAATACCTTTGGCATGGAGGTTATTCTGAACCTCTATGACTGCAACCTCGAGACTATCCGCTCAAAAGAGAAACTTCAGGAGTACACTCGCGAGCTCTGCCAGGTGATCGGAATGACTCCATACGGAGCCCCTTTTGCAGAGCGGTTTGGCTTGAATGAAGCCAAGACTGCAGGCTATTCTATTGTTCAACTGATAGAAACCAGCTCTATTACCGGGCATTTTAGTGAAGAGTGGAACTCTGCCTATATCAACATCTTTTCATGTAAAGAGTTTGATCCAAAACAGGCCGCAGAATTTAGTAAAGACTTTTTCGAAGCTGACCGGGTAGAATCTACTCTCCACATTCGTAAATGACTTTTATCTCCATGCAATCTTCTAAAGCAGCTATGATGCCTGGAGGAACCCATCTTATTGCTGAGTTAGCCGGGTGCAATCAAGAGGTCTTGAACAATGAGGAGTTGTTGAGAGAAGGATTAAGGGAAGCCGCTCAAACCGCTGGCGCCACCGTTCTTAGTGTTCACTCCCATAAGTTTACTCCCGTCGGCGTCACCGCCTTTGCCCTGCTGGCTGAATCGCACATCTCGATCCATACCTGGCCGGAACTGGGGTATGCTGCAGTGGACGCTTTTACCTGCGGCCAATCGATGCGCACAGAATTAGCTATCGAAAGCTTCAGTGCTCGTCAGCGAAACGCTCCTAGACGAGAAATCCGAGTATGGGCATATTCAGGTTTTCGATACCGCCTTCTTCGGCAAGATGCTCGTAATCGACGGAATTATTCAAACTACCGTATACGACGAGTTCATTTACCATGAGATGATGGTTATTCTGCCTTCACTTAGAATTGAAAAGCCGCAGTCCGTACTGATAATCGGTGGCGGAGACGGCGGGGCAACCAAGCAAGCCCTAAGAGTCAAAAGTCTCAAGCACATTGTCATGGCAGAGATCGATACGACAGTAATAGACGTTTCTCAAGAGTATTTACCCGAAATTTCCGGTGGTGCCTTTGATGATCCGCGGGTGGAGCTTATTATCCAGGACGGAGCTGAATATATTCGAAAGCACAAGGCTGAGTTCGACCTTGTCGTTCTCGATTCAACAGACCCGGTTCCAGGGAGTCCTGCCGAATATCTCTTCTCTGAAGAGTTCTATCATGAAGTGAAAGATGCCCTCAAGCCAGGGGGAGCCGTTGCTTTACATGGAGGGAGTATTACCTTCCAGCCTGCGGAGGTTACGACTTTAATCCAGCGGTTAAGGAGAGTCTTTAAATATGTCGATCTCTATCCGGCTATTGTACCTGCCTACCAACTAAGTCTCTTCGGCTTTATCAATGCATCCGATCAACCTCATGCCAAAACAGCCGAGGTTGAGAGGTGGATGCAAAACATCGAGGGGCAGAACAAATATCTTTCTTCAGAAGTCTATGAAACTCTCGGTGTTCTTCCGCCGTACATTCAAAAAGAGCTCGGACTTTAATTAATCGCTTGGTGTGAATTATCTGCGCGGAATTTGAGAGGAAGGTGCCCACCGACTAGAGTCGGCTTCAGCGAGCCTCCTGTTCTCGCAAGGCACGCACCCCAAGATAGTGCAAGAAGTCCTCGGACACGCGACCGTCGCCAGGTCAAGTCCCGAGGTTTCTGTAATTTCCTCCAAGCCCGATCCCTCCTCTAGCGTTCCATGAGCGCCTCCCCCTCTACTTCCCGCTTCTCGCAGCGGTGCTCGTCGAGCTCTCGTATGTCCAGGTAGCGTCTGCTTGTCACCCACTCCTCGCTCTGCTCGACCGCCAAGGCGCTCACCAACCGCAGGCACGATGCCCTGTTGGGGAAGATCCTCACCACCCTTGTACGGCGCTTTATCTCCTGGTTGAGACGTTCGAGGCCGTTGGTCGTGCGGATGCGTTGGCGATGACTCTCCGGGAAGGCCAGGCACGAGAGGCACTCCTCAATGTGCTCCTCGATGTGCTCGGCCACCTTCTCGTGGCCTTTCCGGCGCCACTTCTCGGCCACGGAAGACGCCAGCCCAAGTGCCGAACGCCCATCCGGCGCGGCGAAGATCGCCCTGAGGTCGGCCGCGAGTTCCTTGCGTCTTGTGGCCCCCACCATCCCGAGCAGGTTCCTGGCGTAGTGGACCTGGCACCTCTGGTGGGAAGCGCCCTGAAAGTGGCGCTCCACGGCCGCCTTCAGACCCCCGTGGTCGTCGGAGACCACCAACTCCACGCCCGAAAGCCCTCGCCGCTTCAAAGACCGGAAGAGCTCCTGGTAGGTGGCCTCGCTTTCGGTGTCGGCCACCTCCACGGCCAGGATCTCTCGAAAGCCATCGTCCCTTACCCCCGAGACGACCAAGACCCCCTGGCTCGCTACCCGCCCATCCACCCGCACCTTCTCGTAGCGGGCGTCCACGAACAGATAGGGATAGGCAGCCGCTTCCAGTGGCCGGCTCCTCCAGGCCGAAAGCTCGGCGTCCAAAGACCCGGCGAGGCTAGAGACCACGCTCTTGGAGAAGCTCGTGCCGCACAACTCCTCCGTTACGTCCTTGACCCTCCTGGTGGAGACCCCCTCCACGTACATCTCCATCAGCGCCAACACCAGGGC
>JAIVIG010000189.1 GCA_020200675.1 Actinomycetota bacterium | reverse complement strand
CGGAGGACGTGGCAGGAGCCGCCCTCTTTCTCGCATCAGACGAGGCCGCCTGGATCTCGGGCATCGTGCTTCCAATCGACGGAGGACTTACCGCCGGCAACATGGATATGGCGCGGGAGATTATTAATGAGTCCGGCGACCGCACCCTGTAACACCGGATCCGACTACGGTGAACGTGCCAAGCACGATTACCGAGCGAGGTCGCACCTGTCCCGGTAGCGGGTGCCAGATCAGTTCGGTGTTGGCAGCGGCCGCGAGTGGGTCTCCACGCTTGCTCGCTTGCCTCCGGGTATATAGTCTTGCTCCATGGAGACATCGATGCTCGCGTTTGCCACCGACCTTTACGACGAGGGGCTCGATACGGTCCTCGGGAACGTCCAGGAGCGAGCAGGGGTAGACGGGCTGACAATGGCGGTAGCCTATCACGACGCCCGCGACCTCTTTCCCCACAACCCTGTCCATAAAGTCCGTTACCTGGAGGGCGGCGCCGTCTTTTTCCGGCCGGACGAGCCGCGCTATGAGGGTCTGCAACTCCAGCCACGCGTCGCCAAGCTCGCCCGCACTAGTGATCCCCTCAGCGACCTTTGCGCGGCCGCTGGCGAACGGGGAATGCTGGTCAACGCATGGGCAGTCTTCCTGCACAACGACCGGCTCGGCTTTGTAGACCCCGAATGCGCCACACAGAATGCGTTCGGGGACCGGTACCTCACCGATCTATGCCCCTCTAATCCCGAGGTGCGAGCGTACGCGTGCGCGCTCGCGTCGGACATCGGGCGCTACGAGGTCTCCACGATCTTCGCGGAGTCGCTCCACTTCCACGGTCTCAGGCACGGCTACCACCACGAGCGCTACTTCGAGGAGCTGGGAACCATAGGCATTTACCTACTCGGCGTGTGCTTCTGCACCCACTGCCTCGCGGCGGCCCGCCGGACCGGGGTCGACGCCGAAACGGTCCATCGCTCGGTCCGCGATGAACTCGAATGCCGGCTTGCGGATGGTGAGTGTAGGGGGAGCTCCAAAGAGCTGACTCGGGACGGTCTCGCAGCCATCGGGGGTGAACAACTGTTGAGATACCTCGACGCGCGGATAGAGACGGTCACCTCACTCGCGACCCAGGTGTCGGCCGCCGCAGGCGCGGGTACGAACGTCACCTTCCTGGACCTCTCGGGAGCGGAGAAAGGCTTCGCTACGGGGCATCCCACGGGCGATGCCGTACCCACGATCGGTTGGCAGATGGGCATCGATGTTACTACCTTGGTGAAGGCGTGCGACATCATAGAGGCCGCCGGATACGCTGCCGACCCTGATCGGCTGGGTTTCGATCTCGATGCTTACCGTCACCTGCTCGCGGACACCTCCCGGCTCGGTCTGATGCTTCGTCCCATGCCTCCCGACTGTCGATCGGCCGATAACCTCATTAAGAAGGTAGCCCTTGCGCGCGAACGCGGACTAAAGCGCATTGATTTCTACCATTACGGGTTCTGCCGACTGCGCTCTCTGGACTGGGTTCGGCAATCTCTAATCGCTGTGTGAGATCTACCGTACTGATTTCTACTTTCCATCGGTGCGCTTTGCTGGCACCCGCGAGCTTCCTTAGGGTCGCGTGGCAGATTACCCAGCTTCTTCGAGCGTGGCTACGCAATCGACTTCTACCAGGAACCCGAGGAGAGAAGCGCCTACAGTGGTGCGGGCCGGAGGGTCTTGTTGGAAGAACTCTCCATAGACTTCGTTGAACTCCGAAAACCGGGTGAGGTCCGTCACGTAAGCGTTCACCTTTACGACGTTGTCGAGACTCGTACCTGCGGCTTCCAGGATCGTCCGAACGTTTCTAAAGGTCTGGCGCACCTGGTCGGCGAAAGCGTCGGGCATGGTACCCGTCTCCGGGTCTACTGGCCCCTGCCCCGAGATAAACACGAAGCCGTTGGCGACAACGGCGTGAGAGTAAGGGCCGGCTGGTTCCGGAGCATTCCCAGCCGTTACAGTCCTTCTCATAAATTCCTCCTTTACGACGAGGTGTTCCCGGCTAGGTCGCCTGTCCGGCCCTGCCCGCCTCTGCCCCTGGCTCCCGCGCGAGCTCTTCGGTAAGCGCGCCTCGGAATGTCTCCGTGGCCAGGTAGACCGAGACGAAGCTTATAAGAGAGACCGCCATGATGTACAGGGCAACCGGCCAGTAGCTGCCTGCCCACGCCAGCAACGCGGTGGCTATGAATGGCGCGAGGCCGCCGGCGAACACGGCCGACATCTGGTAGCCGAGAGAGACCCCACTGTAGCGGACGTTCGTGCCGAAGAGCTCGGAGAAGAAGGCCGGCTGGGTGGCGAACATCGCACCGTTGCCGACAGCAAAGCCGAGTACGATGGCCAGCCAGATCAGGGCAGCCACGCCGGTGTCCAAGAGCCAGAAGAACGGGAAGGCCAGGAGCACCAAGAAGCCCGCGCCGAACATGTACACCGGTCTCCTTCCTACGCGGTCGGAGAGCGCACCGTAGACCGGGGAGATAAAGAACTGCACCGCCGCGGCGATCATGACCCCGGCGTAGGCCACGCTGCTGGACAACCCCACCTGCTGGGTAACGTAGGAGAGCACGAAGACGCTGAAGATGTAACCGCAGGCGTTCTCGGAGACGCGCATACCTATGACCAACAGTATGCTCTTGGGGTAGGTACGCACCGCGTCCACGAGGGGCGTCCGGGCCTCCGTACCGGCCTCCTTCATCTGCTGAAACGCCGGCGTCTCCGATATCTTGAGTCGGATGAACAGCCCCACCGCTATCAGGATGGCGCTCAGCAGGAAGGGGATGCGCCAGCCCCAGGCTAGGAACTGCTCTTCGGGGAGTGAGGAGACGGCGGCGAAGCTCCCAGCGGCGAGCAAGTCCCCGCCGAGGAGCCCATCTGGGGCCAACTGCCGAAGAAACCGCGCCTGTCGTCTGGAGCATGCTCCACCACCATCAGGGCCGCCCCGCCCCACTCGCCTCCGACCCCTATCCCCTGGCA
>JAIVIG010000439.1:3014-4757 GCA_020200675.1 Actinomycetota bacterium | reverse complement strand
GTGTTCCGGCTATACTGCGGCTCCCATGGGCCTGGGAACCGCCATAAACGTCGTCGCCGTGCTCGTCGGCGGGGGTATCGGTACCCTGGTGGGCGCGAAGCTCCCCGAAGCGATGCGCCACACCGCCATGCAGGCGATCGGCATCGTCACGCTGCTCGTCGGGGTCTCGAACTTCCTGGAGTACGATAACCCCCTCGTGCCGCTAGTCAGCGTGATCGCTGGCCTCGTCGTCGGCGAGCTTCTGGGCATAGAGGGCGGGCTCAGGCGTTTGGGAGACAACCTCGAGAAGCGGTTTTCGAGGGGGGAGAGCCCGGTCAGCCGGGCGTTCGTCACGACGAGCCTCCTCTTCTGCGTGGGACCCTTGACGGTGGTCGGCTCCCTCGAGGATGGCCTGACAGGCGACTACAGCCTCCTGGCCTTGAAAAGTACTCTGGACTTCATCGCGGCGCTCACCTTCGCCTCGGTGCTAGGGTGGGGCGTCCTTCTCTCGGCGGGGACAGTGCTCGTCGTGCAGGGCTCGCTCACGTTGGGGGCCAACTTTCTCGACGCCGTCGTGACCGATTCCATGATCTCCGCCACCACCGCCACCGGCGGCATCCTGATCTTCGGCCTGGGCCTTGGCCTCTTGAACCTCAAGGAGGTCAGGGTGGCCAACATGCTCCCGGCCCTCCTGTTCGCCCCCCTGCTCGTCGCGGCGGCCCCCCTGTGGCCGTTCTAGGTTGCTGATAACATTCGCCGTGGTACCGAGACCAGGACGAAAAGGGGCGCAGGTTTTGGAGGGAAGAGACAGGGAGTGGCGGGGCAGCCCGCTCGATATGGCGGGGAGTGGTATTGACCCCTACGGGATCCGCGAGTTCGTCATCGAGTTCGACAACGGTGACCAGGACATCTTCCGGTCCCAGCGGCGCGATGAGTTCGAGTCCTACGAACTGCACATGATAGGAGCGTACCTTGACTCGATCGCCCACAGCGTCCGCAAGGGCCAGAAAGATTAGCTCGGACGGAGGGAGAGCGTGCACGGCATAGAGAGAACCAGGGAGATGCGGGACCCCTCGGGGACGCAGGGAGGGATCACCAGGATAATGGTCCGTTACTCCGACGGACGCGTCCTCAACTTCGTGCCCGACGCCCGCAGGGAGGCCTTCTCCGAGGACGACATCCTGGAGCTCAAGAAGATGCTGAGCAAGGCCTCCTCGGTGGCCGAGTGGGCCGAGATCAACAACGCTTAGGCTTCTGAAGCCGCGCTACCTCCCCGGCGCGTCGCTGCCAGGGTCCACGGTGTAGCGGTCGAAGTAGTCGTCGTCCAGGTCTACGGCCTCGCCGGCCAGCTCGCGACGTCTGAGATCCCACAAGACCTGCAGGTCGTGGTCTATCTGCCTGAGCCGCTCCTGGTCCTCGCGGCTCGCGTGGTGCGTCCCCTCGCGAGCCAAAAGCCGCTCCCGCTCTTCAGAGAGCTCTTCGATCCTGCGCATCACGCCCTGGGCCATACGCGTTACCCTCCTCTTAATAAGGTGCTCCGCCTGATTCTAGCTTTGAATACAATCTAGTGCCCGCGAGCGGAGGGAGATGAATGCTCAACAGGATCTACCACCTGGGATACGCGGTGGAGGACATCGAGGCCGCGTCCCGCTTTTACAGGGAAAACTTCGGCGCTGAGCCCAGCGATCCCGAGGTGGTCGAGGAGCAGGGCATAATCGCAACGATGTTCCGGGTCGGCGAGTCCATGATCGAGCTGGTCCAGCC
>JAIVIG010000439.1:0-2991 GCA_020200675.1 Actinomycetota bacterium | reverse complement strand
GTCCAGCCCACCCGCCCTGATACCCCCGTCGGCAGGTTCCTCCTCAGGCGCGGCGAGGGCGTCCACCACGTCGCCTACCAGGTCGACGACCTCGAGGCCGCTCTCAGGGAGCTCGAGAAAAACGGCGTCGAGCTCATAGACGAGGAGCCTAGGGTGGGGGCGGGGGGGACCCGCGTGGCCTTCGTCCACCCGAAGAGCGCGTTCGGCGTCCTCACCGAGCTAGTAGAATTGCCGGAGAGAGGCCGATGAGAGAGGTGCGCAGGGCATGGACGTTGACGAGCGCCGCACGGAGTCAGGGATCGAGGTCAAACCCGTCTACAGGCCCGAGGACCTGGCGGAGGACTTCGACTACCGCGAGAAGCTCGGGGATCCGGGCGAATACCCCTACACCCGCGGCGTCCACCCGAGCATGTACCGCGGCCGGCCCTGGACCATGCGCCAGTACGCGGGCTTCGGTACCGCGAATGAGACCAACGCCCGCTTCAAGTACCTCATAGAGAACGGCCAGACCGGCCTCTCCGTAGCCTTCGACCTCCCGACCCAGATGGGCCGCGACTCCGACCACGAGCTCGCCCTTGGCGAGGTCGGCAGGGTCGGGGTCGCCATAGACTCCCTGCTCGACATGCGAGACCTCTTCGACGGCATCCCCCTCAAAGACGTCTCGACCTCGATGACCATCAACGCGACGGCGGCGATCCTGCTCCTCCTCTACGCTTTAGTCGCCGAGGAGCAGGGCGTCAACAAACAGGACGTAACCGGCACGACGCAGAACGACATCCTCAAGGAGTACCTGGCGCGCGGGACCTACATCTATCCCCCCGCGCCCTCCATGAGGATCACGACCGACATGTTCGCCTACTGCAAGGAGGAGCTGCCGCGGTGGAACACGATCTCCATCAGCGGCTACCACATCCGAGAGGCCGGGAGCACGGCGGTACAAGAGCTCGCCTTCACCCTCTCGAACGCGATCGCCTACGTCGAGGCGGCGCTCGACGCTGGCCTTGAGGTTGATGGGTTCGCCCCCAGGCTCTCGTTCTTCTTCAACGCCCACAACGACCTTTTCCAGGAGGTCGCCAAGTACCGGGCTGCTCGTAGGATGTGGGCGAAGCTCATGAAGGAGCGCTTCGGCGCGACCGACGAGAGGAGTCTGAAGCTTCGCTTCCACACCCAGACGGCGGGCTCATCGCTCACCGCCCAGCAGGCCGAGAACAACATCGTCCGCACGACCGTGCAGGCGATCTCTTCGGCCCTCGGCGGAACCCAGAGCCTGCACACCAACGCTTTTGACGAGGCGCTCGCCCTGCCGACCGAGAGGAGCGCCCGCATCGCGCTCCGCACCCAGCAGATCCTGGCCCACGAGAGCGGCCTGACCGGCACAGCCGACCCCCTGGCAGGCTCCTACTACGTCGAGGCGCTCACAGACGCCGTAGAGGAGGAGGCGTGGGAGTACATCCGGCGGATAGACGCATTAGGGGGCAGCGTGCACGCCATCGAGAAGCGCTTTATGCAGCGCGAGATCGAGGATTCCGCCTTCCGCTACCAGCGCGAGGTCGAGAGCGGGGAGCGCACTATCGTCGGCGTCAACCGCTACGGTTCGGACGGAGACCCCGACATGGAGCTGCACAGCGTGGACGAGGCGATCCTCGAGAGGCAGACCGAGCGGCTCGCGCAGCTGAGAGAGGCCAGGGGCAACGCCGCCGTCGAGAGAGCCCTAAGGAGACTCAAGAGAGCAGCCGAGGGGTCGGAGAACCTCCTCTACCCGATGAGGGAGGCGCTGGAGAACCTCGCCACAGTGGGCGAAGTCTCGGACACCCTGCGCGACGTCTTCGGGCAGTATCGGCCCTGAAGGTCGCCACACCTCTGGCGTCTGCGCTCGCACGGGCGGTTGGTACCCGACCCGTCCAGTCAAGCGGACGAGGCAGGTTCCGGGCGGAGCTCGCTGCGTACTTCCCTTCGGACCGACGGGAAAGTGGCGACCCGGTGTGCGGGAAATGGCCGGGTGGCATATGGATGTACCCCCTGGCCGCTGCTACCCTATGGGCTGCCAGACGAAAAGGCAAACCCGTCGTGAGGCGGGGGCGCAAAGCCACGGGTCTCTCATAAGAAGAGGCAGCCGGGTTACCGAAAGGGGATCTGATCGTAATATCAGGCATACAGAGGATGGGCCTCCTTGCGGGTGTCCTGATGGCGACGCTGCTCCTTTTCATAGTTTTGCAGGGTGCCACGCAGGAGGCCGAGACCCAGACCGAGAGTCGGACGGACGATGCCGCAGAGCGTCCTTCATTCCCGGCACCCGGCGACGAGGAGTTCGCTGAGGGCCAGATCATCGTCGAGCTCGAAGAAGAGGCGACGCAGGCGGACCTGGTTGCCCTCAACCAGCGCAACGACGCCCACACGGAGGAGAATCTCCCCCGCAGCGACGTGAACGTGGTGGACCTGCCGAGCGACCTCACGGTGGGTGAGGCCGTGCAGCGCTACGAGGCTTCGCCGGACGTCGAATACGCAGAGCCGGACTTCCTGCTGCAGCCCGCGGCTTTCCCCAACGACCCCTACTTCTCCAAACTCTACGGCCTGAACAACACCGGGCAAACGGGCGGCACCCCCGACGCCGACGTTGACGCGCGGGAGGCGTGGGATACCAGCACAGGGGTGCCGGGCACCGTGGTAGCGGTCATAGACGAGGGGGTGGACACAAGCCACCCTGATCTCAGGGACAACATCTGGGTCAATCCGGATGAGGTGCCGGGCAACCGCGTGGATGATGACAGGAACGGCTACGTGGACGACGTGAACGGCTACGACTTCGCCCACAACGACGCGAGCGTCTACGACGCGACCGACGGCGACGAGCACGGCACGCACGTGGCGGGCACGATAGCCGCCGAGGGTAACAACGGCACCGGCGTAACCGGTGTCAACTGGCAGGCCAGGATCATGGTTTGCAAGTTCATGGGACCGAACGGCGGGTACACCTCGGACGCGGTCGAGGCG
>JAIVIG010000438.1:3018-6829 GCA_020200675.1 Actinomycetota bacterium | reverse complement strand
TCAGTTGCAGTGCTCTTTTTGTGGTAAGAGCCAGCGCCAGGTCAGGAAGCTCATAGCAGGGCCCGGCGTCTACATCTGCGACGAGTGCATAGAGCTCTGCAACGAGATCATCGACGAGGAGTTCTCGGGCCCCGAGGTCCTCAAGGACGACGACCTCCCCAAGCCACGCGAGATCAACCGCATCCTCAACGAGTACGTGATCGGCCAGGAGGATGCGAAGAAGGTTCTCGCGGTGGCGGTCTATAACCACTACAAGCGCATCGGCATGGGCCCCGATTCCACGGACGGCACCGAGCTCCAGAAGTCGAACATACTCCTTCTGGGGCCGACCGGCTCGGGCAAGACCCTGCTCGCCCAGACGCTCGCGAGGATCCTCAACGTTCCCTTCGCCATCGCGGACGCCACGGCCCTTACCGAGGCCGGCTACGTCGGCGAGGACGTCGAGAACATCCTCCTGAAGCTCATCCAGGCCGCCGACTTCGACGTGAAGAAGGCCGAGACGGGGATCATCTACATCGACGAGATCGACAAGATTGCACGCAAGTCCGACAACCCGTCCATAACCCGTGACGTCTCGGGCGAGGGTGTCCAGCAGGCCCTGTTGAAGATCCTGGAGGGCACGGTCGCGTCGGTTCCGCCCCAGGGTGGGCGCAAGCACCCGCACCAGGACTTCTTGCAGATAAACACCAAGAACGTCCTCTTTATCTGCGGTGGGGCGTTCGGGGGCTTAGAAGAGGACATCCGGCAGAGGATCGGCAAGAAGAGCATCGGCTTCGGGAGTGACGTCGACTCGCGCCTGAGCGAGGAGACCGACGAGATCCTGCAGCACGTCCAGCCCGAAGACCTGCTCAAGTACGGCCTGATCCCCGAGTTCGTCGGACGGTTGCCGATCATCTCTACTCTGCGGAGCCTCGCCGAAGAGGACCTCATCCGCATCCTCACCGAGCCGAAGAACGCCCTGGTCAGGCAGTACCGGCAGTTCTTCCGCTACGACAAGGTCGACCTCGCCTTCACCGACGACGCGCTAAAGGCGGTCGCGGAGCAGGCGTTGGAGCGAGGGACGGGGGCGCGCGGCCTCCGGAGCATCCTGGAGACAGCGCTTTTGCCGACGATGTACGAGCTGCCGAGCCGGTCGGACGTCACCAAATGCACGGTGGATGCCGACACCGTGCGCGACGGGGTGCAGCCCACGCTCGTGACCGCTTCGGGCCGGTCCAAGTACGCTTACGACGAAGAAGAGACGGCATAGGTCGCTTGGACGGCGGGCGTCCTGCGGACGGCGGGCATCCTGCCCGCCTTTCGGGAGTCGGGAGTAGGGAGTAGGATTCTTTTGTCGGCTCTCTTCTCTCTACCTCCTTACTCCTGAACGAAGCGGGCAGTTGGTCAGGAGGTAGTTTTCAGCGTTGAGCCAAGCGCAGATTCCAAAGACATACGACCCGAAGGCCGTTGAGGCCCGTATCTACGAGGAGTGGGAGCGGTCGGGCGCCTTCGAGGCCGACCCAAGCCCCGAAAAGGAGCCCTACTGCATCGTGTTGCCCCCGCCGAACGTCACGGGGGCGCTGCACATGGGGCATGCATTGAACGGCGCGATCCAGGACGCGCTAACGCGCCGCGCCCGAATGAAGGGCTACGAAGCCCTGTGGCTCCCCGGCGTGGACCACGCCTCCATCGCGCTCCAGAACGTCGTCGAACGCAAGATAATGCGCGAAGAGGGCAAGACCAAGTGGGACGTCGGATGGGAGAAGTTCGTCGAGTTGTGCCGGGAGTTTGCCGAAAACTCGCGTTCCCAGATCCTCTCGCAGCTAAGACGGCTCGGTGCTTCGGTGGACTGGCGCCGCCTGCGCTACACCATGGACGAGGGGTACATCGACGCCGTCCTCACGGCGTTTGTCGAGCTGTATAACGCCGGCCTGATCTACCGGGGCAACCGCATCACCAACTGGTGCCCCCGCGACCGCTCCGCGATAAGCGACCTCGAGGTGAACTACGAGGAAGTGGACGGCAAGCTCTACGGCGTCCGCTACCCGTTCGCCGACGGCAGAGGCCACGGCCCTGACGGTAACGACTACGCCCAGGTCTTCACCACCCGCCCCGAGACGGTCCTCGGCGACGTGGCGCTTGTCGTGAACCCGGAAGACGAGCGGTACAAGGACCTAGTTGGGCGACGGGTTACGGTGCCGTTCGTGGAGCGCGAGATCGAGGTGATCGTCGATTCCTACGTGGACCCCGAGTTCGGGACGGGCGTCCTCAAGGTCACGCCGGCCCACGACCCGAACGACTTCGAGATCGGGGAACGCCTCGGCCTCCCAGCGGTGAACGTCCTCAACCCGGACGGCACGATCAACGAGAACGGTGGCCCGTTCGCGGGGATGACGCGCGAGGAGGCGAGAAGCGCCATCGTCGAGCGGCTCGGCGAGGAGGGGCTACTCGGGGAGGTCAGGGAGTACAGGCACCGGGTCGGACACTGCGATCGGTGCGGAGCGGTCATAGAGCCGTGGCTTTCGGAGCAGTGGTGGCTCTCGATGAGGGAGCTCGCCGGGCCCGCGATAGAGGCGTTGAAGAACAGGGAGATCACCGTCTACCCCGATTCCTGGCGGCGGGAGACGATCCGTTGGCTCGAGAACCTCCAGGATTGGAACGTGAGCCGGCAGCTGTGGTGGGGACATCGCATCCCCGTCTGGTACGGACCGAACGGGGAGGTCGTCGCCGCCAAGGAGTCGCCCGGCGAGGGATACGAGCAGGACAAGGACGTGCTCGATACGTGGTTCTCATCGTCTTTGTGGCCGTTCGCGACGCTGGGATGCCTCGAGTACTTCTATCCCACGAGCCTGCTCAGCACGGCCCGAGAGATCATGTACCTGTGGGTCGCGCGCATGATCATGATAGGCTTGCGTTTCCGCGGCGACGTCCCCTTCAGAAAGGTTAACGTCCACTCCATAGTCCTCGCCGAGGACGGGACGAAGATGAGCAAATCCAAGGGCAATACGATAAACCCCCTGGACCTCTTCGACGAGTACGGCACCGACGCGGTGCGCTTCGGCCTGCTCTACCAGTCCTCGACCCAGGACTTCTCCTACTCCTACGAGCGGGCGGCCCTGGGACGAGGCTTCGTCACCAAGCTGTGGAACATGGCCCGCTTCGTCTCCGGATACCCCACGGACGGAGACAGCGGAGCCGGAGGTAACGGAACCAGAGGCTCCGCCTCCGAGGAAGCGTCGGCTTCGGATCGTTGGATCCTCTCTTCTTTCAACGAGACGGTGCGCGAGTACGACCGGCTCCTCGAGGAGTGCGAGTTCTCCGAGGCGATGCGTGTCGTCTACGACTTCGCCTGGCGCCAGTTCGCCGACTGGTACGTGGAGATCTCCAAAGCCGCACCCTCAAAGCAGACCCCGCGTATACTGCGGGAGGTCTTCGAGGGTACCTTACGCCTCCTGCATTCGCCCATGCCGTTCGCGACGGAGGAGATGTATGGGGTCTTGGGCGGAGAAGGACTGCTCATCAACCAGGAGTTCCCACGGTTCGACCCCGCGCTCGAGGACGCCGAGGCGGAGCGGCTCCTGGAGCGAACGCGGCTTGCCGTCTCGGCGGTCCGGTCTTTCCGGGCGGATTCCGGGATCGACGGAGAGCTGACCGGAATGGCGCCTGAAGGGGTGGATCTCGAGGTGTTCTCGGCGCTGGCCGGGGTGCGGATCGTGGAAGATCTCGACGGCTCGGCGAGGGCGACGCTGCCCGCGGGGGACGTCGTGGTAGAGCTGGCGCTTTCCGAGGAGCTCAGG
The DNA here is from genome assembly GCA_020200675.1 of Actinomycetota bacterium. GTDB lineage: Bacteria > Actinomycetota > Rubrobacteria > Rubrobacterales > Rubrobacteraceae > Rubrobacter_F. Next base: position 3,053 of record JAIVIG010000438.1, on the reverse strand, counting down.
CGCGAGGAAGTGGAGCGTCTGCGTCGGGAGATCTC
>JAIVIG010000438.1:0-2995 GCA_020200675.1 Actinomycetota bacterium | reverse complement strand
AACGAGAATTTCGTCGAACGAGCGCCCGCCGCGGTCGTCGCGTCCGAGCGGGAGAAGCTCGACCGAAACGCCGGCCTCGTCGAGACGCTGAAGACGCGCCTCGACGAGTACCTGTAAAGCGGCTCCGTGACCACCACGCCCCTCTACCCCTCCTACGAGGCCGTCTGCGATGAACTGGACCGTCGCCGCCGCATCGACCTCGGCTTCGAGCGCATCGAAGCCCTCCTGAAGCTCCTCGGCGACCCGCACCGCTCGCTAAAGCTCGTCCAGATAGTCGGCACCAACGGCAAGGGCACGACCGCCGTCGCCCTCGCGAGCGCCCTCGAAGCGGCGGACAAACCCACTGGGGCCTACCTCTCGCCGCACGTCCTCTCGTACACCGAGCGGGTGATGCTGCGCGGTCGCTACGCCTCCGAAGAGGAGTTCGCCGCCGCCATGCGGAAGACCATAAAGGTAGCCGACGCGAACGAAATACCCGTGACACAATTCGAGCTCCTGACCGCCGGGGCGCTCGCGCTATTCCGCGACGCCGGGCTAGAGTGGGCCGTCCTCGAGGCGGGCCTCGGAGCACGCCACGACGCGACCTCCGCGGCGGAGCCCGGATCGGTAGTGCTGACCAACGTCGGCCTCGACCACACGGAGTACCTCGGCGATACGATCGAAGAGATAGCCAGGGAGAAGCTGGCGAGCTTGATCGAAGGAGCCGTGCTTGTCCTCGGCACAGACAACCCGAGAGTAGCCAGCCTCGCCCGAGAGACGGCCGCCCAGGTAGGCGCGAGCCTCGTAGAGCACCGCGAGCCGGAGGAGCACCGCCAGGCTACTCCAGGAGCCGAGAAAACCCCGACTCCCGACTCCCGACTCTCGACTCCCGACTCCCGAAAGGCGGGCAGGATGCCCGCCGTCCAAGCGACCTACCTGGTGCTCAACGAGGGGCTCGGGATGCGGGCGGCGGAGGTGGTGTTGGGGCGGTCTTTGCGGCCGGACGAGCGGGAGGCGGCGCTGTCGGCGGCGCGATCTTTGCGGCCGCCAGCGCGGTTCGAGGTACACGAGGTCCGCGGGGTACCGGTGGTGGTGGACGGGGGGCACAACCCGGAGGGGCTAGAGGCCGCGCTCGGGGCGGTCCGGGCGGAGTACGGAGACCGGCCTCTGGGGGTGGTGTTCGGGGCCTTGAAGGAGAAGGACGTCGGAAGTATGCTGGGCATCCTTGGTAGAGAGGCCCGTGCCCTCGTGCTCACCCGTCCCGCGTACGCCGATGGGCGGGCGTTGGACCCAGAGTGGGTAGACGGGGAGTACGAACCGCGAGACGCCGGAGAGAGGAGAGCCCGGGTGGCGAGCGATGCCGGTGAGGCCCTGCGCGTGGCCGTGGGGGAGATGGAGAAGGTGGGCGGGGTGGTGCTGGTGACGGGGTCTCTGTATACGGGGGCGGGCATTCTCGGGCGGTTGCGTGAGCGGTAGCCGCGTCCTGAAGCTCGTGGGGCTACTCTTGGCGGTCGCGGTCGTATTTTTCATCCTCGGTTACCTCGCCGTCTCGAGGTTCATCGCGTGAGCCGGGTAGGATCGGTCTACCTCTCGCAGACGGACCCGGATCCCTTCCGGGTCGTAGACGACCTTTTGAGCAGCCCTTACCTGACCATCGGATTCCGGCTCGTGCTCTTCTTCTTTGTGGTCCTGTGGCTCGCGCTCGCGTACTGGACCTTCGCCGACGCGGGCCGGCGCGGGACGGTCCGGTTCTTCTGGGGGGTCGTGGCCCTCGTGTTCCCGTTCGTCGGGACCCTGATCTACGTTATAGTCCGCCCCCCGGAGTATGCCCTCGACTCCCGAGAGCGCGAGTTGGAGCTCGCCGTGCTAGAAAAGGAGCTGCGCCAGAGGGTCAACCTGTGCCCCAGATGCCGCTCGGTGGTGGAGAAGGATTACCTTCTCTGCCCGGAGTGTGGCTGGGATCTGAAGATGCCCTGCAAGAGCTGCGGGAAACCCCTGGACCTCAACTGGAGGACCTGTCCGTACTGCGCTACGGTGCAGAGCGAGAAAAACATCAACTGGTAGGAGGATAAAGCGATGGAACAGACGCTAGTACTGGTCAAAGGCGACGGCGTAAAGCGGCGTCTGGTCGGGGAGATCATCCGCCGCATCGAGGCGAAGGACCTCGACATCCGGACGATGCAGCTGATGGACGTGAGCCGCGAACTCGCCGAGGAGCACTACGCCGAGCACCGCGAGAAGCCCTTCTTCGAGGAGCTGGTCGAGTTCATCACCACGACCCCGGTCGTCGCGATGCAGATCGAGGGCGACGGCGCCATAGGGGTGATGCGCCGGCTCATGGGCGCGACCAACCCCGCCGAAGCCGCCCCCGGCACCATCCGCGGCGACCTGGCCCTCAGCCTCCCGGACAATCTCGTCCACGGCTCCGACTCCCCCGAGAGCGCCGAACGTGAGCTAAAGCTCTTCTTCGGCGGCTAGGTCAGAGGAGATCCGTGGCGCAATTCGTCCTCGCCTCCGAGTCCGCGCGGCGCGTCGACCTGCTCCGGATGGCCGGCTACGACTTCGAGGCCCGCAAGAGCGGCTTCCCCGAGGTAGTCCTCGAAGACCCAAAGGAGACCGTCGAGGTCAACGCCCGCGGCAAGGCGCTGGCCGTCGCCGACCTCTCCGGCGAGGTCGTGCTCGGCGCGGACACGGTCGTTTACCTGCCGGAAGAGCAGTACATACTCGGGCAGGCGAGGAGCAACGAGGAGGTGCGGATGATGCTCTCCCTTCTCCAGGGGCGCGTCCACGAGGTCTACTCCGGCGTCTCGGTGGCGCGCGATGGGGACGTCGCCGTGCGTAGCTTGAGGACCAGGGTCCATATGCGTGGGCTGTCCGAAGCCGAAGCCTCCGCATACGTGGGGCTCGGGGAGGGCATCGGGAAGGCCGGAGGATACGCCATACAGGGCAAAGCGGCGCTCTTCGTCGAGGGGATACAGGGTGACTACACCAACGTGGTCGGCCTCCCACTCGCCCT
>JAIVIG010000437.1 GCA_020200675.1 Actinomycetota bacterium | reverse complement strand
ATCATGCTCTGGGGCTCCAACGCGGCCGACTGCCACCCCATCACCTTCGGCAGGATACAGCAGCGCACGAAAGACCCGAACGTCTCGATCGTCGTCGTCGACCCCCGCCGCACCCCCACCGCGGAGATAGCCGACATCTACCTGCAGGTAAAGCCGGGCACCGACCTGGCACTCGCGAACGCGATGCTGCGGATCCTACTGGACGAGGACCTCGTAGACCGCCGCTTTATCGAGAGACACACGAGCGGGTTCGAGGAGACGGCGGAGGTCGCCCGCGAGTGGAGCGTAAGGCGGGCCGCAAGGGTATGCGGCATCGAAGCGGAGGACATAGTCTGGGCGGCGAGGGCGTTCGGGGAAGCTCCGGCCGCTTTGATCTTCTGGACCATGGGCGTAAATCAGAGCACCGTCGGCACGTTGAAGAACCGCACGATCATCAACCTGTGCCTGGCGACGGGGAACATCGGCAAGCCCGGCGCCGGCCCGTTCAGCTTCACCGGCCAGCCGAACGCTATGGGCGGCCGCGAGGTCGGCGGACTGGCGAACCTCCTGCCCGGGTACCGCACCTCGGAGAACCCCGAACACCGACGGGAGGTCGAAGAGGCCTGGGAGCTCGCGCCGGGTAGCATCCCCCATGCGTGGGGTCTCCCCGCCACGGAGATATTCCGGGCCCTGGACGATGGAGACATAAAGTTTCTGTGGGTCGCCGCGACCAACCCCGCGGCCTCGTTCCCGGACCTCGACCGTGCCCGCCGGGCCCTGCAAAACGCGGGGGCGTTTGTCGTGGTGCAGGACGCGTATCCCACGGAGACGACGCGCCTGGCCGACCTCGTCCTGCCGGCGGCGCAGTGGGGCGAGAAGGCCGGGACGATGACCAACTCCGAGCGGCGGGTGAGCCTCGTCGAGAAGGTGGTAGAGCCACCCGGAGAGGCTCGCGCCGATTGGGAGATCTTCGCCGCGGTCGCCCGCGCTCTGGGCTTCGAGAGAGACTTCGCCTGGAAAGACTCCGCCGATGTCTACGACGAGTACAAGGAGCTGACCCGTGGCACGCCGGTAAACGTTACAGGTCTCTCACACGAGCGCCTGAGGCACGGCCCCAGACAATGGCCTGTCCCCGATGTCCTCGTGCGTCCCGAGCGTCCGTCCGGCAGGATCCAACGCCGCGAGCCCGACGAGGAGCACCCCGGCACGCACCGTCTCTACACGGACGGTAAGTTCAACACCCCCGACGGTCGGGCGCGCTTCGAGCCGACCCCGCACTCGGGGCTGCACGAGCCGCCGAGCGAGGAGTATCCCCTCACCCTCTCCAACGGGCGCGTGAAGAATCAGTGGCACACGATGACACGCACCGGACGCTCGGACAAGCTGATGAAGGGCCTGGAAGACGGGCCGTTCGTCGAGATACATCCGGAGGCAGCGGGCGAAGCGGGTGTAGAGGACGGCGAGCCGACGCGGATAGTCTCGGCCAGAGGTGCTTTCACGGCCCGCGCGGTCGTCACCGAGGACGTAGAGATCGGCACCGTCTTCGCTCCGTTTCATTGGGGAGACCTGTGGACCGGCGACGGGAGCCTGAACAACACGACCCACGACGCCGCGTGTCCCACCAGCAAGCAGCCGGAGCTAAAGGGTGCGGCCGTCCGGTTGGAGCCGGCCAAGCGGCTCGAATCCGAAGAAGGCGAGCTTTCCGCGACCGTAAACGAGTGACGGAGGAGTTTTCATGGGCGATAAGCTGAGGATAGTGGTGGTCGGTAACGGCAACGCGGGGGCCGCGTTGGTAGACAGCCTGCTCGCCAAGGACTCGGATGGCATCGAGATCACGCTCTACGGCGACGAGGAGGTCGGCACCTACGACCGGATACGCCTCTCGGAGTACATGGCCGGGGCGGTTGACCTCGACGATCTCGGGATGCGGTCCGATGACTGGTACGAGGAGCGCAACGTAGACTTCCGGCGCGGCGTGCATCTCGAAAAAGTCGATAAGGAAGAGCAGAAGGTCAAGGGCACCGACGGCGAGTGGGTGGAGTACGATCGCCTTATCTTCGCGACCGGTTCCTCGTCGGCGGTCCCCCCTATAGAGGGGCGCGACAAGGAGGGCGTCTTCGTCTTCCGCACGGTGCGCGACGTGGAGGACATGCTGGAGACCTCACCCGAGAAGGCCGTGGTCATAGGCGGCGGGCTGCTGGGGCTGGAGGCCGCCTACGGGCTCATGCAACACGACGCCGAGGTCACGGTGCTCCACCGCTCCGAGCACCTCATGAACCAGCAGCTAGACCCCCCTGCGGGCAGGATGCTCAAGAAGGAAATGGAAAAAATGGGCGTAAACGTCAGGGTCGAGGCGGATACCGACGAGATCCTGGGTAACGGCAAGGTCCAAGGCGTGCGCCTCGAGAGCGGCGAGTACCTGTCGGCGGACATGGTCGTGATCTGCACCGGCATAAGGCCGAACTCGCAACCGGCCGGGCGCTCCGGCATAAGGGCGAACCAGGGCATCCTCGTCAACGAGCACATGGAGACGAATTGCCCGAACGTCTACGCCGTCGGCGAATGCACGGAGTTCAACGGCCAGCTTATAGGGCTCGTCGCCCCAGCTCTGGAGCAGGTCCGGGTTGTGGTGGACACGATATTGGGCGAACGCGAGACGACCTACAAAGGCTCCGGAGCCGCGACCAGCCTCAAGGTAATGGGCATAGACCTGCTCTCGGTGGGGGACGCCTATGGGTCGGACGAGGACTGCGAGGTGATCGTCAGCTCCAATCCCATAGAGGGTGTCTACCGCAAGGCCGTGGTCAAGGACGGCAAGGTGGTGGGCACGGTGCTGCTCGGAGACGTGAGCGTCGGGCCGCAGCTCACCGAGGCCGTCAAGAGCGCGATGCCGGCCGAGGAGGTCTCGGATCTGGTCGTGGGTAATGTGGACGCGTCGGAGATAGGGTCCGAATCTCTCCCGGACGAAGCCCAGGTGTGCGACTGCAACGGCATCTCGAAAGGCCAGATCGTGGCCACCATCCAGGAC
>JAIVIG010000284.1 GCA_020200675.1 Actinomycetota bacterium | reverse complement strand
CGCCTATAGAGCTGCCTTCTGATCCCTTTCCTACTTTGCGGGAGGGAGTGCGGGGCGACGTAGCAGCAGGTCTCTACAGCTTGAGGGCGCGGGTCTTTGGGGCGCCCTCTTCGTACTTGGCCGACTGCAAGGTCTTCCACGAGAGCTGGAAGAGCGACTCTTCGGTCGGTCTGTTCGCCAGTTCCGGATCGGTCCAGGCGATGGCGGCGCGGGCGGCTTCGACGCATTGGTCGAGGGCTGCGTTGATCTCGTAGGCCCGGGCAGCCTGGTACTTTATCCGTAGACCCTTCGACGGTGCTTCACCGAGGGCGAAGGCGAGCTCGTACTCCTCGGTGCGGCTTTCATAGTCGCCTATGCGCCTCGCGGTGCAGAAGAGTTCGAGCATGAAACCTACTCTACCAGCCCCTCCCGGTGCTTTCACAGACGGCGCCCCGGTGTTGCGGTATCTTTGTCCCGCAGCGAATTCGAACGGAAACGGTGGAAGCTCTATGACCGATCACACGCAAGACGTTCCCACGCGCACCATCCGGGTCGCCCACAGCCCGGACTCGGACGACGCGTTTATGTTCTACGCCCTCTCGCAGGATAAGTTCGACACGGGCAACCTGCGCTTCGAGCACGAGCTCTCGGACATCGAGAGCCTGAACCGCCGGGCGCTTACGGGAGAGCTGGAGGTCTCGGCGGTCTCCATCCACGCCTACGCGTACATCTCGGACAGGTACGCGCTGCTCTCCAGCGGGTCCTCGATGGGGGACAGGTACGGGCCGCGGCTCGTGGCACGGGAGAAGATGGGACGCGGGGACCTGAAGGGGAAGACGGTCGCGGTACCGGGGGAATGGACCACGGCCTTTCTCGCTTTGAAGCTCTACGAGCCCGAGACCGAGCACGTCGTGGTGCCGTTCGACGAGATCATGGGCTTCGTCGCGCGCGGGGAGGCAGACGTGGGGCTCATCATCCACGAGGGCCAGCTCTATCACGAGAGCGAGGGGTTGCACCTGATCGAGGACTTAGGCGAGTGGTGGTACGGGGAGACGAACCTACCCCTGCCTCTGGGCGGCAACGTCGTCCGCCGCGATCTCGGCGAGGAGACCATCCGTGAGGTGGCCCGTCTCATAAAGGCGAGCATCCAGTACTCCCTCGACAACCGCGAAGAGGCCCTGGCCTACGCCCTGGGCTACGCCCGCGACCTGCCTCCCGAGCTCGCGGACAAGTTCGTCTCCATGTACGTGAACGAGTGGACCGTGGACTACGGCGAGACCGGCCGGGAGGCCGTGCGGACCCTGCTCTCGCGAGGCTATGAGGCGGGCGTCATACCGCATAAGGTAGAGGTCGAGTTCGTGGGGTAGCCCATTTCGCGGATTGCGCCGTCGGGGACGCGCTCCTGTTAAACTGGCCCGAGGTTCGTGGAAAAACTGTTCGAAACGGGCACACGTACGACGACCAGCTCGATAGCAGGTACCCGGACCTCGTCCAGAACTCCTCTGTGTACGACGTGGACGGCAACCGGATAAGCGAGTTCAAGGCCGAGGAGAACCGCCGCACGATCGGCGAGGACGAGCTCGGCGAGTACCTCCCGCAGGCGGTCGTCGCCGTGGAGGACAGGCGCTTCTACGAGCACTACGGCGCGGACTTCGCCGGCATCGGGCGCGCGGCCTGGGAGGACCTGCAGACGCTCACCGTCAGCCAGGGCGGCTCGACCATCACCGAGCAGCTTATGAAGAACCTGTACATCTCCGAGGAGCGGCGGGGCAACATCTCGCTCTGGCGCCGCCTGGAACAGGCCGGGCTCGCTTTCGCCTACGAGCGGCGTCACACCAAGGACGAAATCCTCACCGCTTACCTGAACACGGTGTACTTCGGCGACGGCGCCTACGGGGCCGAGGAGGCCGCCGAGACCTACTTCGGCAAGAGCGCTGCGGACCTCACCCTCGACGAAGCCGCCGCGCTCGCGGGATTCCTGCACTCCCCCTCGACATATCTTCCCGAGGAGGATGGAGAGGGTTCCGAGATCGCCACCGAGCGGCGCGACGCGGTCCTGGAGATGATGTACGAGCAGGCCATGATCTCCTCCGAGGAAATGGACGAGGCCGAAGACGTCGCTCTGGCGTTCTCCCCCGACCAACCGCCCGACGACCCGGTCCACGAACCGTTCGTGGAGGCGGTGTGGCGGGAGGTCGAGACGGAGATCGGGGCCGAGGCCCTCGAGCGCGGCGGACTCACGATCTACACCACCCTCGACCCCACCCTCCAGCAAGAGGCCGCGGACTCGGTGGAGGAGACCCTGGACGAGTCCGGCGACCCTTCCGGCGCCGTCGTGAGCGTCGAGCCCCAGAACGGGGCGATAAGGGCGTTGACCGGCCAGAAAGACGACTTCAACCTGGCGCTCGACGCCCGCCGCCAGCCGGGGAGCGCTTTCAAGCCGTTTGTGCTCGCGACCGCCCTCAAGGAGTTCGTCTCGCCGGACGCCACCTACTACTACTCGCGCAACCTGAGCATCGACTACGAGGGGGAGGTGTACGAGGTCCAGAACTACGACGGGGTGGAGAGGGGTAGGATCCCGCTAAGTCAGGCCATGGCCGAGTCGGACAACGCGGTCCACGTCCAGCTCGCCCTGGACCTCGGCCTCGGGAACGTAACCGAGACCGCCGCGGCGATGGGCGTGACCACCCCGGTGGACCCGTACCCCGCGACGGCCATCGGGGGATTAGGCACCGGCGTGAGCGCGCTCGAGATGGCATCCGCCTACGCGACCTTCGCCGCCAGCGGCATCCACCGCGAGCCCTACGCCGTCGAGCTAGTCGACAAGTCGAACTTCGGCGAGAGCGAGTCGGTCTACGACCACAAGCTCGAAGGGAGGCGCGTCCTCTCCGGCAACCAGGCCGCCGTCGGCACGGAGGTCTTGAGGAGGGTAGTCCGGAGCGGCACGGCCAGCTTCTACCACGACCTGGACTCCGAGATAGGGCGTCCCTCCGCGGGCAAGACCGGCACGACCGACGACTTCGTGGACGCCTGGTACGTCGGCTACACCCCCCGTCTCTCGACCGCCGTCTGGGTCGGCTACCCGGAGGGCCACAAGCCCATGCTCGACGTCCACGACGAATCCGTCGTCAACGGCGAGACCCTGCCCATGGACATCTGGTCCACCTACATGGCCGGGGCCACCGCCGGAGATCCCGTCTTCGACTTCCCGCGCCCCGACCGGCGCGAGTTCGTTCCCCTCTTCCGCGGTTACGCGGCGAGCCCGGCTCCCGCCCTGGGTGGGGCTCCGCCCCGGATCATCCCGCCGCCCCGCGAGAGGCTAAACGGAGCCCGCTAACGTCGATCCCCCTACAGGTGGTATAAAACTCGCGTGGATCTCGAAGGTCTCTACGGCGCATCTTTTATAGATTGGGAGGCGGTCGCCGCCTCCTGGTCCAAGCGCACCGTCCCCAGCAGGCTCCTCCTCTTCGCCGCCCGCCGCTACCTCGAAGCCGAACCCGGCCAACCGAAGGCGGAGCGCGCCGAGGTCGTAGTACCCGCCACGCTCCCGGAAGAGATCAAAGCGGCCTTCGCCGCGCCCCCCGACCCCGAGAGCGTAGCCTCACGCTCCTGGGGCGAGTTCGTGGACGCCGCCCTCGCCGCCGAGCTGGAGATGGTCCCCTACGGGGAACGCCCGGTCCTCTTGGGTGAGCTGCGTGCGGGTCTTACTCAAGCCGCTGAAGAAGCAGATCCAAGGACTCCTCTAGGCCGCTGGTTTCTAGAACGTCGCGACACCCTCCCCGGCGAAGACCTCTCCGAGAACCCGGAGTACATGCCTGTTTAAAACGGTCGACTACTCACGCCGACCAGCCGAAATGCTGACAAGCCGATAGACACTGGAATAGAATCCGTGTTACGGACGAACGAAGGTATTGAGGGGAAGGTTTTTGGACGTGGAAGCGATACCCAGCGCGAGCTACAGCATGACCTTGAGGGTGGAGTTCCCGCACCGGGGCGAGACGCTGGGCGCCATCCTGACGGCCGTCGGCGAGGCCGGGGGCATGGTGGGGGCGGTCGATATCGTCCGGATGCGGGACGACCGGAGCATCCGGGACATCACGGTGAACGCCAGCGACTCCGAGCACGGGCGCAGGATCGTCGAAGCGGTCGAGGCGCTGCCAGAGACTCGGGTCGTCAACATCTCCGACCGCACGTTCTTGATGCACCTCGGTGGTAAGATCGAGGTTCGCTCCAAGATGCCGGTCCGGACGCGCGACGACCTCTCGATGGCCTACACCCCCGGCGTGGCGCGGGTATGTCGCGCGATCGCCGAGGAGCCCGAGCGTGCTTTTAACCTGACGATCAAACGAAACACCGTCGCGGTCGTCTCCGACGGGACGGCGGTACTGGGCCTCGGAGACATAGGTCCCCGGGCGGCGATGCCGGTGATGGAGGGCAAGGCGATGCTCTTCAAGGAGTTCGCGGACGTGGACGCCTTTCCGCTTTGCCTCGACACGAAGGACCCGGACGAGATCGTGGAGACCGTCAAGCGCCTGGCGCCGGGATTCGGTGGAATAAATCTGGAGGACATCTCCGCGCCGCGGTGCTTCGAGATCGAGGAGCGCCTGAAGGAGGAGCTCGACGTACCCGTCTTCCACGACGACCAGCACGGCACGGCGGTCGTGGTCCTCGCGGCGCTCATTAACTCGCTGAAGATCATCGGCAAGCGGATGAAGGACCTGAAGGTCGTGGTGAACGGGGTCGGGGCGTCGGGGGTGGCGTGCGCGAAGATCATGCTCGCTGCCGGCGTGGAGAACGTCGTCGGCTGTGACAGCAGGGGCATCGTCCACCGTGGACGCGACGACCTGAACCCCTCCAAGGCGTGGTTCGCCGAGAACACGAACCCCGAAGGACGTACCGGTGGTCTCGCCGAGGCGGTGAGGGGCGCGGATCTCTTTCTGGGGCTCTCCGCGCCGAAGGTCCTCACGCTCGAACTACTGAAGTCCATGGCCGACGATCCGATCGTCTTCGCTATGGCCAACCCCGAGCCGGAGATCATGCCGGAGATCGCCATGGGACACGCCCGGATCATCGCGACGGGCCGCAGCGGAGCCTGGCCGAGGACTACATAATCCCGAGCGTCTTCGACGAGCGCGTCGCCCCCGCCGTCGCCGAAACGGTCGCCGAAGCGGCGAGAAAGAACGGCACGGCCCGCCGCGTGAACAAGCAGGAGCAAGAGACCGGCATCTCGACTCCGTTGTTGTTTTAGAGTGGTCAGCTGTTAGCAATCAGCGGTCAGCAAGGCCGCGGATATTGTGACGGAGGTGTTCGATTGCCATACGCTTCGCGCGGAATAGAATATGGGGGTGCGAATACCGCGACAGATCTTCGTCTGCGCTACGCCCGGGGAGGGTAGGTGCGGGGCCAAAGGCGGTGGCGAGCTCTTCGAGAGATTCCGGGAAGAGGTCGTTCGCCTGGGACTTTCGCCGTCGGCCGTTCTGCGCAACGCCTGCACCCGCCGTCACGAGGAGGGGCCGGTCGTCTTCGTGTTCCCCGACGACGTCTGGTATACCCGCGTAACCCCCGAAGACGTGCCGGAGATAGTAGAGAAGCACCTTGCCCGGCAGACGCGGGTAAAGAGCTAGCGAGCTTTTTGTCGGTGGCCGGCGGACGACGGCTGGCGGTCGAGGTCGAACCCGACGCGTCCCAGGGTCTGCTCCATCGCCCAGTCCGCGCCCGTCAAGAGGCGCCCGCGGCTGCTCTTCATGTAGTAGAGGAATACGCTTCTGTAGAGCGCCTGGGCGGCGCGGCCCTTGATCTTTACGCCCAAAGGGTCCGCCACGCCGCTCTCGGGGCCGAGGCTCACCGCGTAACCCCGATTGAAGAACTCGAAGGGCCTGCGCCTCTCGTCGGGCACGCCCCGTAGCCTCCGTTCGACGTCCCGGGCGACGTAAGGGCCCTGCTGGACCGCGACGGACGCGGTGGGGGGCAGGGGGCCGAGCCGGGGATGTTCGTAGACGCAGCCGTCCCCTAGTACGTAGACCTCCGGGTGTCCGGGGAGCGTCAGATGCTCGCTCACCGAAACCCGTCCCGCCTCGTCGTGCTTCCCGGGCAGGTCCCTTACGAGCGGGTTCGCCCGGATTCCCGTGTCCCACACGCGCGTCGCCGCCGGTAGCCGTTCGTTGCCGGCTTCGACGCCTTCTGCGTCGGCATCCGTCACCGGCGAGTTCAACCTGATCTCCACCCCCAGCCGGGTGAGCTCTTCGACGGCCACCTCGTGGAAGTACGGGTCGAGCCAACTCATGAGCCGGTCCGTTGCCTCCAGTAATACGACCCGCGGCTTCTCGGCGGGGATCCGTGTGGTGCGTTTTCTCAGGTAGTCGAAGAGGGCGGCGATCTCGGCGGCGAGCTCGACCCCCGTCGCCCCGCCGCCCACGATGGCCACCGTCAGCCCGCCCGATGGAAGGGCCTCTCTGCTCAGGGCCGCGTGCCAGGCCCTGTTGAGAGCGCCGCGCAGTTCGAGGGCATCCGCGAGGCTCCAGAAAGTTTGAAAGTATTCGGAGAGCCCTTCGGGGGGAGGGACGACGATGCTGCCGGGGGCGAGGACGAGGTAGCTGTACTTTATGGGTCCTGATGATGTTCCGAGGGTGTTGTTCTGGAGGTCCACCCCGGTCGCTTCGGCTCGCAAGACTTTGTAGGAGGCGTCCGTGGCGGGGGTTATCGGGGTGCGGACGCTGTCTGGGTGAACCCGGCCGACGGCGACCTCGTGGATCAGGGGTATAAACGCATACTCTTCCCCGCGTTCTACCAGGAGTGTCTCGCCCGGCCGCTGCAGCGCGGGCGGCAGGTTACGTAAGAACGAGCCACCGGCGAAACCGGCTCCCACGGCCACCACCCTCGCGCCGGCCGGCTGTGCCGCGTTCGAGTCTTGCCCGTCCTCTGTGGTCTCGGTCACGCCGGGGCATCCTCCTCTTGCTGATCGGGGAAGCGAGTATACCTTTCGGGTTGTCCGATATTTATGTTTTGCTTTACAAAACGGCTTAAGCTACGTACACTCTACGCTACGAACCGGCTTAGGGGTTGCCGGTCGAGAAAAATAGGGGAACAAAAGGGGACGACTCGTCTTTAGGGGCTAGAAAGGGACCGTATTGGCGAAGGAGGAGTTGGGCGTCGAGGAGATCATCCCGGGGCTCATAGTGAGGCACACCAACCGCCGGTTGGGGAAGCTAGAGGTCCCGGAGGCTTGTGAGCGTCTGATCTCGGGCAAGATCTCGTTTTCGGAGTTCGTGGATCAGGTCGGCGAAAGCTTCCGGGAGCTCCTGGATTTCATGATGGAGCACGACCTTCACCCGGGGCGCCCCGACGAGGTTCTCTACTGCGTGGATTGCCACGTCGATCTCTACGGACGCGCCGTTCTGCGCGCGCAGCTCGGCAGGCTCTACCGGTTGGGTAGCGCCGCCCATGACCGGAAGGTGGGCTAGCGGGGAGCTGCCCTCTCCCGGTCGAGGCCGTTAAGCGGTAGAATCCTCCCGAGAGGCGGACCGCCGGTGGCGCGAGGCGCCACCGGGAGCACGAAACTGGGTCCGCTCCGCCGTATCAACCGGAGAGTAGGAGGATGTGGGCGTGAACGACGAGACACAGAAAAGGGCGATCACGATACTTTCGACCGGGATCGCGTACCTGCTGGCGAGCCGCTTCGCCGACAAGTTCCTTGACCAGCCCGAGGAGCGTGGCGTGGCGGACGATGTTAAAGAGGCGCTCCTAAAGGCGAGCTTCTCGCTCGCCTCGACGGTCATAGCCTCGGTAATCATCCGGCGGGTCGTGAGCAGCCGCTGGGGCGCTTAGAGGGCTTCTCAGGGGTCCGGTAGTACCCCTCGTGATGTCTCCGATCGGTCCGAGCCTCTTTCAGATGGCGCGGTTCGCGCTCGTCCTCGGGCTCCTCGTGGCCGGAGGGCTCTTGCTCTACGAGCTCATCGGCGTCATCGAGGTTCTGGCCCTGGCGCTGATAATAGCCCTGATCCTAGCCCCCGCCGTGGACCTGCTGGTCCGTCTGAGGTTGCCGCGCTTTCTGGCGCTGCTCGTGGTTCTGGCCGGCGTGGTCGTGGGCTTCGGGCTTTTGGGCTACATCGTCCTGCCGCTCCTCTCGGACCAGGGCAGCGACTTCCTGGCCAGGGCCCCCGGGGTGGTACGCAGCGTCCAGGATTACTTCCAGGACCTCGCCGAGAGCTACCCGGCCCTGGGCGTCGGGGACGGGGTCGCGAGCCTGAACCTCACCGACGCCATCGAGGAGGTCATACAGAGGGCCGGAGAGCTCTACAACATAACCACTCGCGGTGCGGGTCTGCTGTTGCAAGCCGTGGGCGCCGTGGTGATGGCGCTCTACATGGTCTCCAACCCCCGGCCGCTCGTGAACGGGGTGCTCGCACTCTTCCCGCCCGCGAGGCGGGGGAGGGTAGAGGAAATCCTCACGCTCATCAGGGAGCGGGTCTCCGGTTGGATCATCGGCCAGATCGCGGCGATGGTCCTGATCTTCGCTCTCACCTGGGCGGGCCTCGCGGCCCTCGACGTCGAGTACGCCTTTACCTTCGCCGTCCTGACCGGTGTCCTTGAGATAGTGCCGTTCTTCGGTCCGATCCTCGCCGCCGTCCCCCCGACCTTGGCCGCCTTCGCCGACTCCCCAACCAAGGCCCTGGTAGTCGTCGTCATCTACGTGGCGATACACCAGATAGAGGCGCACCTTATCTCCCCGATGGTCATGGCCCGCAGCGTGCAACTGCACCCGGTAATGGTCATCCTGGCCGTCCTGGCGATGGGCGATCTCCTCGGGTTCGCTGGCGTCGTCCTCGCCGTCCCGACCGCAGCCGTCATCACCGTCCTGCTCGACGAACTCTACGTGAAGCCTTTGGGAGCCGCTCCGTCTCCCAGGGCCGCACAACTGCCCGAGCGAAAAGGCGAACGCGAGGGCGAGCACGAAGAGTCCGCGACGACCCCTCGCTCCTGAGCCTCGCCCGGGGTGTCTTCCGGCTGCGGTCCCGTATGCTCCGGTGAACGTGTTGGGTTATCATTTCGTCCATGGGTAGCATTCTGATCATAATCCTGTTGCTCGTCGTCGTGCTGATCGCGGCGTCGGTCGTGCTCTCGCGGACGACGTACCAGGTCCAGAGCATCGAGGAAAACGAGTACGTGGAGCTCGAAGGGAACTGGATCCGCTACCGCGTCGCCGGCGGGGGGCCGGCGGTCGTACTCGTACACGGCTGGCTCTCTTCGGGGGAGATTTGGGAACACTTAGCGGAGCGTCTCGCGCAGCGCTTCACCGTCTACACCCTGGACCTTCCTGGTTTCGGCGAGTCGGACAAGCCCGCCTCGGGCTACGGCGTCCGCTACGGCAGCCGGAGCTTGTACGCCTTCTGCGCCCACTTTGGCCTCACGCAGGCCGCCATCGTCGGCCACAACGTCGGGGGAGCGATGGCCGTCAAGCTCGCCGCCGACCACCCGGACGTAGCCGGCCGTATAGTCCTCGTCGCCGCACCGGCCAACGAGGATCAGATCGATCTGCCGACCCTTCTCTGGCTCGCCACCCTGCCCGTCGTGGGTCCCATCTTCTACGCCCTGGGGCGCTATCTGCGGCCCCTGCGCCGGCTATGGATGCGTCCGTTCGTGGTGGATCCCGAAGACCTCACGGAGGAGGTCGTGGACGATGTGGGTAAGTCCACCCCGACGGCGGTCACCAAGACCCTGAACGTAACGCGGCGCGAGATCGCACGCGGCAGGCTCGCTCGCCAGGCCGGCGTCATAAAGGCGCCCGTGCTCGCCATCGCCGGGGAGGAAGACCAGATCGTGGACCCGCAGGCGACGGACGACTGGGCCCGGACGGTTTCGGCCGAGGTCGTCCTACTGGAGCAGTGCGGGCACCTGCCGATGCTCGAGCGCACCGGTGTGTTCACCGCGCGAGTCATGGCCTTCCTGACCGGCGACCAGCGCTACCTCGACGCGAGCGACGAATGGTCAGGAGAGAGGGCAGGGAAAGAAGACGAAGACGTCGTCGTCGCAGAAGCGCCCGAAGAACCACCTTTCCCCGCGCGCGACGAGCCCGACACTCCCGAGCCCGATGCTCCCGAGCCCGATACTCCCGAGCCCGGCGCCGCGTCCCCTGACGACCGCCCGAACGTCATCCGCAAGCAGGACGGCCGCTACCCGCCGCGTGACCCCGAGCCCGAGGAAGCCGGCGACCAGTACGATGTCTCCCCGGACCCAGGCGCTGAGCGGCATCCCGACCCGACCGCGGACAACGGCGTCGAAGGACAGACCCCCAGACGTCCGCGCCGCACGGGAGGCGAGGCAGGGCCTCTGCCCGACATACCGGATAACCTGTTCGAGTGGCCCGACTCCTTGAAGGAGGCCCGGCCCTGGGACCGCTCCCGAGAAACGGAGCGACCCGGCAGAGAGGAGCGCGGCGAGGGCCCAGACCCTGGCGAGGATGCGAATCCCGATGAGGACGCGAATCGCGAAGAGGACGCGAATCGCGAAGAGGACGCGAATCGCGAAGAGGACGCGAATCGCGAAGAGGGCACGGACCCCGAAGGCCCGCCACGCCCCTGATCCCGTAAGCGTGCTGCCTGCCGGCCTACGAAGAGCGGCGGCAAGCGCCGCGGAAGAACCGTGGGAACGAACTTGCTAGTCTGTCTGGCAGGTTCGTCTTGCTCGTGTGGCTCCGGAAGGGCGTGTGATCCCGCCGGTGCTCGCTTGGAGCGCCTACCGTGCAATGGTTCGCGCGGGCCGTCGACTACGGAGGGTGGAGAATGGTAAAGTAGCGCGACCGCTACATCTGAGGTTGCCGGGCTAGGGTGTCGAGGAGAAGCTTGGTGAACAGAACCGTGGTCGTGATCGTTCTGGTTGTACTAGGTCTGGGCGTCCTGTTCTTGGCGTTACGCCCTGACTCCACCTCCACTAAAGACGACGATCCTACCGAAACCCCCGCAGACGAACCGCAGGAGCGCGACTACGATGTCGCGATCGAGGGCGGCGCCATGGAGCCTGCCGAGATCAACGCGGAGGAGAGGGATTTCGTGACGCTCCGGTTGACCTCGGAGAGTCCGGTCGAGGTCCACGTGCACGGCTACGACGTGGAGGGGGACGTTTTGCCGGGCGAGGAAACCGAGCTCTCGTTCGAAGCGGATGCGACCGGTCGGTTCGAGATCGAAGACCACGAGACGGAGGCCCAACTGGGCACGCTCCTCGTGCAGCCACGCTAGGGGCGGTGCGATGCGCCGCGCTCTAGTCCCGATCCTCGCGCCGCTTCTGCTCTTGCCGATCGTCCCCCAACCGGCACTAGCACACGGGTTCGGGCAAAGCTACGACCTCCCGCTACCGCTCTGGCTGTACCTCTATGGCGCAGGCGCCGCGGTTCTGGCTTCTTTCGTCCCGATCAGCTTGTTCTCCGGTAAGCGAAAAGCTGGAGAGGACGCACCGTACCTCTACCCCCGCTTCGACCTCCTGCGGGTCGGGTTCCTGCGGGTGGTGCTCACCAGCCGGACGTTGCTGCTCGGGCTGCGACTGCTCTCGGTCGGGCTCTTTCTCCTCGTCGTGCTCACCGGTCTCCTCGGGCGGCAGAACGCGGACGCCAACTTCGCCCCGACCTTTGTCTGGATCATCTGGTGGGTCGGCCTGGGCTTCTTCACGGCGTTCGTGGGTAACCTCTGGGCGCTCGTGAACCCCTGGAAGATCCTCTTCGAGTGGGCCGAGGCGCTCGTCCGCCGCCTCGGGGCGAGGAACGGCCTCGAGCTTCGTGAACCCTACCCGGCCTCCTGGGGCCTCTGGCCGGCGGTTGCTCTCTATGGCGTCTTTGTGTGGGTCGAGAACGTCTTCCCGGGCTCGTCCACGCCGGTCTACATAGCCGTTCTTGTCCTCACCTACTCGGTCCTCGTCTGGGGCGGCATGGCCGTCTACGGTAAGGAGACCTGGCTGCGAAGGGGCGAGGTGTTCTCGGTCTTATTCGGTCTCCTGGCGAGGTTCGCGTCGACCGAGGTGCGGGTCAGAGACCCGAAGCTCTGCCGGGGTTGCTCCGACGCCTGCGGGACCATCGAGAAGGGTTGCGTGAACTGCTACGAGTGCTTCGCGAGGGCCGCGCCTGAAGACCGCGAGCTAAACCTGCGCCCTCCCGCCGTCGGTTTGAGCCGTCCCGAGCCCGTGCCTCCGGGCGGCGTGTTCTTTGTGATCGTGGTGCTGGCGGGGTTGGCCTTCGACGGCCTGCTGGAGACCCCGCTGTGGAACGAGCTGCGCAGAGACCTCTCCCTGCCCCAGGTGGTAGGGCTGGTGGCGCTGCCGCTCGTCTTCTTCGCCGCTTACCTGGGCTTCGTAAAGCTGAGCCAGCTCTTCGGCGGGGAAACGGGCAGGCTGCGTAGGTTCGCCGCGGCGTACGTTTATTCGCTCGTGCCCATCGCGGTCGCCTACCAGGTCGCCCACTACTACACGCTCTTGCTCGTTCAGGGACAGGGGATCGTCCGGCACGTCTCGGATCCGTTCGGGTGGGGCTGGGACCTCTTCGGGACCGCCGGTTACAGCATCGACCCTGGCGTGGTAGGCGCGGCTTTCGTCTGGTATTCGCAGGTCTCTTTGATAGTCGCCGGGCACGTCGTCGCCGTGTACCTGGCGCACCTGATCGCGCTGCGGCTGTTCGAGGATCCGGGGCGGGCCTTGCGAAGCCAGCTTCCCATGCTCGCGCTGATGATCCTCTACACCGTCTTTAGCCTCTGGATCATCTCCCAGCCCATCGTCGTAGAGGACCAGGCGGTCGAGACCGCGCCCCAGGAGGACGCGTCCCAACCCTCCCCGATGGAGAAGCTGCGCGAACCGCCCATGCCGGACATCCCGTAGCGCCGCCCATCATGCACGAGTACCGGGACTTCGAGCCGGGTTCCCCACTAAAGAGCTACCTCCGCGTCGCTCGCGATGCGCTCTTCGACACGCAACGCTTCTTCGCCGCGGTCGCCGGGGCCGGAGGGCTCTTGAGGCCCGCGCTCTTCGTGGTCGCGAGCTACGCTTGGGGGTCGGCGTTATTTGCTTTGCCCGCGATGCTGAGGTTGGCCGGCGAGATCTACGCCGGTCTGTTCGGGAACTCTACGGGGGTTGCGGGGAGCCTGCTTTCTGGCTACTCGCCGTGGCGTGCTTGCCCGTGGTGCTGGCGGTTTTCGCGGTCTGTCTCGCGCTGTTTACGTTCGTCGTGGCGCTTTTCTGGCATCAATTGGTGGTGATCGCGGTCGGGAAGGGATCTGGCTTCGGGGCGACCTTCAGGGTCCTGGCCTACACGTCGGTGATCTACGCGCTCGGCTTCCTCGTGTCGTTCGTGGGTCCCCTCGTCGCGGTGTTCTTCGGCGTCTTCTTCAGCGGTATAGCGGTGCGGGCCGCCCACCAGACGAGCACGCCCCGGGCGATGCTCGCCGTGGCGCTACCGTGGATCTTTTATCTGGTCCTGAACCTTGCGCTCGTGCTGTATGGCTCCTTCGCCGGCGCCGCGCCGGGCTTCGGCAGGTAAAGGAAGCCGTGGGCGCCGCGGAACTGCTCAGAGCTCTTTTTGCAGGTACAGCCAGTCCCGGATACCGAGGAAGTAGCCGGTGAGGAGCGAGCGTTGGCGAGAGCTTTCCTCGTAGCCGTAGGACTCATAGAGTACTAGTGCGGCGACGTTGCCGCCGCTGACGTGTAGCCCCACGGTCTCTTTGCCGGACTCGCGTGCCAGGGCCTCCGCCGCGTCCAGCAGGGCGCTTCCCATCCCCTGTTTGCGGTGCTCGTGGGAGACGACGAGGCGCTCGATATAAGCTTCGGAGGAGTTGGCGATGTAGCGGGGGTAAGAGAGCAGGGTCGCTGCCCAGCCGGCGCGCACGAACCCCAGGTGCCGGCGCAGGGTCTTCCACAGGCCTCGCGCGAGGGCGTCGTCTTCCGACCTCCCGATACGGACGCCGACGCTCGCCGGGATCTCCCCCGGTCCGGGACCTTCGATCACGAGGGATGAGACGCCGCCCAGATCGTGCTCCAGGCGCACCCACTTCTCCATGATCTTTACCGACCGGTCCATCCGCTTCCCGAAGACGGGACGGAATTTATCCAAAAACCCCTCGACCACGAGGCCGGCGATCGCCGCATTGTCCCGGGACTCCGCCGCACGCACGACAAAAACGTTCTCCGCCATCCCGCAATTCTAAGCAGTCGGCGCCCGGCTTTCAGCCGCCAGCAAGAACGGCGCTGCAACGCTGGCTAGCTGATGAGCCGCTTGCGCATGAAACGGATGGGGAGCAGCGAAAGCGCCGCGGTGAAGACCAGGATCCAGGCCACATCCACGAGCACGGCCGGGGATGGGCCTGTCGCCAGGGCCCGGCACACGTTCACCGCGTGGTACAGGGGAGTGAACCAGGCTATCTCGGGAACCGGGGACGGGAAGTCCTCGATGGGGAAGAAGATGCCCGAGAAGAGAAACAGGGGCGTGACCACGAGCGTGAAGTAGTAGGCGTAGAAGTCGATGCTCGAGATGAGGCTGGTAAACAACGTACCCATGACGCTGAACATGATCCCGACCACCAGCAACACCGGCGGGATGAGGAAGGCCCAGGGAGAAGAGATGAGCGGCGCCTCCGAGAAGAGCCCCAAAGCCGTGAGCACCCCGAGAAACGCCGTCCCGTACAGCGCCGCCCGGGTCCCCGCCCACAAGTACTCCCCGGCTACGACGTCCTCGGCGTTGACCGGGGTCGAGATGATGGCGTCGTAGATGCGCCCGATCTTTAACCGAATGTACGTGTTGAAGGTGCTCTCGAAGGAGGCCGCGAACATGGCGTTGCTCGCCAACAACCCCGGCGCTATGTACTGGGTGTACGTCAGCCCGTTTATCCCGCCCTCGCGGATGAACGCCCCGAGCCCCAGGCCCAGGGCCACGAGATACAGCAGGGGCTCGAAGAGGTTCGGGAGCAGGATGGTCTTCCAGTATTTGCGGAAGATGGTCGCGTTGCGCTGCCAGACCCGGAACGCGCCGCGCGGCGATGGAAGCCTCACCCCGCCCATCAGTCCACGAGCCTCCGGCCCGTGAGCTTGAGGAAGACGTCCTCGAGGCTCGCCTGCCGGTGCAGGGTGTTGCGGACCTCGACGCCGGATTCCCTGATCCTCCGCGTCACCGCCTCCGCGTCCGAGGTGTAGACGAGGAGAGTATCGCCGACGCGGTCGACGTCGTCGTCCGCACTCTCGACGATGGAGGCGAGTTTTTCTAGAGCTTCGGGGCTCGCGCGCAACTCCAGGACTTCGGGGCTCACGTGTTCGGAGATCAAGGCCCGCGGGGCATCTTCGGCGATGATCCTGCCGCTCTCCATGATGCACAGGCGGTCGCACAACTGCGCCGCCTCGTCCATGTAGTGAGTGGTGAGGACGAGGGTCTTTCCCTCGCCTGCGAGCTGGCGCAGCTTGTCCCACACCAGGTGCCGGGCCTGCGGGTCGAGGCCGGTGGTCGGCTCGTCGAGGACGACGAGGTCGGGGTCGTTGATGAGGGCACGCGCGACGAGGAGCCTCCTCTTCATCCCGCCCGAGAGCTGATCGACCTGGGCGCTGGCCTTGTCGGAGAGCTGGACGAACTCCAGTAGCTCCTCCGCCCGCCGCCGCACCAGCTTGCGGGGCAGATCGAAGTACCGTCCGTAGACGAGGAGGTTCTCCTTTACCTTGAGGTCCTCGTCGAGGTTGTTCTCCTGGGGGACGACGCCGATGCGCCGCTTGACCTCCCTCTCGGCGCTACTCACGTCGAGGCCCGCGACCTTTAGCTCTCCGTCCGTGGGCACGGCGGCGGCGTAGATCATCTTCATCGTCGTGGTCTTGCCGGCCCCATTGGGCCCCAGAAATCCGAAACACTCCCCCCGGTGTACCTCGAAGTCCACGCCCTTTACGGCCTCGAAGCTACCGTAGCTCTTTCTCAGACCGCGGGCGAAGAGCGTGGTCTCCCCGGCGCCCGCTCTCTTCTCCGTCTGCGTGTTCAAGGTCGAAGCTCCCGTTCTCGGTCCGTCCGTAGGATGGCTGCTTGCTCTTTTAGCGTCGCGAGCACTCGGTCGAGGCGCTCCTTGTTCTCCGGGCGTTGAGCCACGTGGAGGCCCCCGAAGGGTGGGCACATATACTATCCCATCGCGCCTTACCGTCTCGCCGATCGCCTCCGAGAGGCGCGTTATTCCCAGGAGCTCCTTGATCGCGAGCCCTCCGACCGGCGCGTCGTCTCCCGAGGAGAAGCAGCGCGAGCAGGCCCTCACCGCGTCCCGGTGTTCTTCGAGCAGGTCCACGAACCAATGGTAACGCTCCTACGGGAGGAAACCTGTGCGGAGTTCCACGAACATTCCGTGCGTTCAAGAGGCGCCGGCGGACGGGCCTCTTCGTGTTCCTCGGGTTGGCCATTCTGACCCTCGGAGCGTTGATCTTCTTCGGCACGGATCTCCTGTCGTCCCAGACGGACGGCGAGAGCGTCGGCCAGGTCGAGGACCCGACGGTGGAAGGGGCGCCGGAGAATATCTCCGAAGACGCAGGGGACGAGGAGTCAGCGGACGAAGAAGAGGCAGCGGACGAGGGCGACGATGAGGATTCGGCGAGCGACGAGGACGAGCCTATACCCGTCGCGCCGGACGATCCGACGATGTCCCTGAGCGTTCCGAAGCTCGGTATAAGCGGCGCCATAGTAGCCGGAGGCGAGACGGGCCTGGAGCTGGGGGCGCAGCTCGTATCGGGAGCCCCCTGGCAGCCCGGTTCCAACACTTACATCGCGGGCCACCGCGTCGGATTCCCGGGTACCGGCAGCGACCACATCTTCTATAGCTTGCCCGCCATGTCGCAGGGGGATGAGATCACCCTTACCGACTCCCTCGGGCAGGAGTACACGTACCGGGTCAGCGAGGTCTTCACCGTCACGCCCTTCGATACCTGGGTCATGGACCCGGGCGGTGACGATATGATCTCGCTTCAGGTCTGCACCGAGACCCCCGACGACTGGTGGACCATAGGCCCCAGCCTGATGAGCTCGGGTCCGGAGTCGGGGCGCCTGATCGTCCGGGCCGAAAAGGTCTAGGCGCCGCGCAAAGAGCGAAGGAGGGGCGTCCCCGAGGGGGCGCCCTTTTTCTTTGCTCGATGCGAGAGGAATGTCTCGGGAAAAAAGTAGCGCGGATATTTGCCTCTTCGAGGGGAACAACCGTGTTCGTTGCCGATTGACGCGCGGGAACGGGGGCGGATCGTGTCCAAAAGGCACGAACTCAGGTTATAATCATAAGAGTATCCGAAGGCGAAAGGAGGGGCGAGGCTTGAAGAGGTCGCTGCTGATCGCGGCGTTGTCTGCGCTCCTGCTGGTGCTCTTCGCTCTTCCTCTAGCGGCGGAGCAGATCGCCCCCCTCGAAGGAGAGCCTGTCCCAGCGTCCGACGAGGAGGAGATTCCACCTCCCGCGGCACCCGTGACCCCATACGAGGTTTGCGTCGCCGAAGCGTTGGACCCCACGACGTGCGAGGGTGTCCCCGTCACGCCACCTGTCGAGTCCTGCCCTCCCGAGGGTTGCGGAGCAGTAGGTACCGCGTCTGAAGAGCCACAGGTCAACCAGGCCGCCCTGATGGCCGCCGAAGAGGCCGCTTCCGAGGCCGTTGCCGACCTCGTCGCCGAGGAGGGCCCGGGCGCGGTGGACAGCGCCGCCGCTTACATCGCTGGCCTCAGCGCCGCCAGGGAGGCCGCCAGGGAGGTCGGGGCC
The DNA here is from genome assembly GCA_020200675.1 of Actinomycetota bacterium. Lineage (GTDB taxonomy): Bacteria > Actinomycetota > Rubrobacteria > Rubrobacterales > Rubrobacteraceae > Rubrobacter_F. The sequence goes on along the minus strand of JAIVIG010000284.1, from coordinate 547 downwards.
GACGAAGAGACCGCCGAGGCCCTCGCCGAGACCGCCGCTATAGGTGCCGTCGCCAGAGAAGCCGCCTTCGACGCTGCCGCAGGGGACGAAGGATCCGGGTCCATAGACGGGACCGCCGCCTATCTCGCCGCCCTCGGCGCCGCCAGAGAGGCCGGCGCCTCCGAGGAGAGCGCACCCATCGCCGCCGGCCGCGCCGTGGCCACACGCTCCGACGAAGAAGCCCTCGACAGCGAAGAAGCCGGAAGCTCCGGAGACGAGACCGGCGCTTCGAGGGACCAAGCCGCAAAGGACGAGGAGTCTTCCGAGGCCGGGGGCTCGTCCTCCGGTGAAGAAGAGGCATCTTCCGCCGGCAGCGCAACGCCCGCCGAAGATGAAGCGTCTACCGCCGGGGAGGAAGAACCCTTCGAAGCCGTGGCAACCGCCCTCCCCGCCACGCAGAGTGCTTCTCCTGTGGTGCTCGGGGCGGGCGCCCTGCTGGTGGTCGCCGGCATCATTGGTCTTTTGATACGCCGCAGGCTCGCCCTGCAAGGCTCGCACGAACCGGAGG
>JAIVIG010000436.1 GCA_020200675.1 Actinomycetota bacterium | reverse complement strand
GTTAACGGGTCGGCGCTACCTGGATATGGAGGAGTTGAGCGAATACCGCTCGAAGGAGCGGGAAGGAAAGGGGGTGGCGCTTATGGAACGGTAGTCGAATCCTCTTGGGGGAAATTACAGAACCTTCGGGACTTGACCCACTTGGATGACATCCTATGCTGCTGTACTTTCGTACTTTACAAACTCTACACAATTTGAAGCAACCCTTAACCAAGGCCAAGTGTTTCTTTGCGAAGGGATGGTGGGTCAAACTTTGGAAGCAGCTGTAGGTGAGTTGTGCTGTGCACCTACTAGCTCGCGCTCTTTGGAATTGTTTGAACGGTGCTCATCCCTTCGATACCGTACGTACTGCTGACAGGATTATAGGTAGGAAAATGGCATACCTTCCGTAGAATCATAGCAACATGGCGTTCGCAGATAGCGATGTTAACTATGGGCCGGAAATAGCAGCGCAGCTCTGGCGTGAAATGGCGGCCAGCTTAAAAGAGGTGGAAGCAACCATCCGCGAGGTCGCCCGATCCCACCCGCTAGGCTACTGTATGCCGGCTATAGCCCTTATGACACAAATTCAGGAGCAGCAAGGGTATTTTCGGAAACGCCTCCCATGTTTGTCCTTGATTGTGAGGCGCAAGAAGTTAGAGGCACGCAAACCACAAACCCGCAGGGAATGGCTACTGCTGGGCGAATGGGTTGTTGCTAGCAATATGCTGGCCCTTTTGGATGTGATGGTCACGACCGCATACCGGACCTTACTTGCCTCTCATAAGGAGGGTGATGACCCACATAGGGCAACTGTAGACGCGATGCTCACCATCATAAAAGACCTGCCGGTGTTTCTTAAGAGGGGGATAGAGTCGTCGCCTCGCCCCGAGCAACGGGAAGCAGCATGGTACTTGCTAGCCGGCTGGATGCGGCACGAGCTTCCGTATGCGCCCAAAGACGATCTGCTTGGCTTGACCCTAATCGCGTTCGCCGAAGAGCCGCGCGGCGCTAAAGGCTGGGTAAGCAGGGCAATAGACGAGGCAAGGGCAGACGAGCGCGTGCGTGGTAACAATCGTCGTCCTAATCCAACCTACAATAAGGGAAATAAAACCCTCATCGAAGTACTAATGGAAGCACCCCCGCACCATATAGGAGAAGAGAACGTAGCACGTGAGTTTGAGCGCGTGGAAGAAATGCAAGCAGCTTTGGAGCAGGTCAAGCCAACCTTATCTACGCGTGAGGCCGAAATACTCGAGCTTAGATTGAGCGGCCTCAAGTATGCCAATATAGCTGACAGGTTGCAGATAACTGAGAGCACGGTCAAAAACACGATGGCTCGCATACGAAAGAAAGTGCGGGCCGCATAAATCGTCGTCGCATATGTCCGCGATCGAAGCCCTTTAGATTCTAAACCAGAAGTTTAGGCTGCAGTGTAGACTTTTTCGCCCCGCCATTCCTTACGGATAGAAGATCCTTCTACTTCCGTAAGGAGATGGTAGACATGAGTACGTTTCTTGCCCTTTACCGCGGCGCCACTGTCGGTGACGCTCGCTTGGTGGCCGTCACGGCCGAGCCGTCCCTCGTGACGGAATTTGTTGAAAAGCTACTCGGGACAATGCCTGAAGAAGAGGACGCGGTGCTCCGCAGCGTAGAGAACGGCCGCCGCCGAGCATTGCGGGCTGTGGTGAGCGAGATCCACGATGCCGAGTAGCCGCATCACCTATCGTCCCCGTTCAGACGCTACCGCCGAGCGAGAATTCGACACGCTCGCGACTGTGTACCGCTTCCTTCTCGACTGTTATGCAAAGAAAGAGGCCGCTCTGCTCAGCGGCCTTGATGACGCGAAGGAGATCAAAGATGTTCGCGCCAAAACGAAGTATACAGGACAGTGACACTTACACTTTAGTTATCTTCGACATATGCATTCCTGGCATTGCCGAGTGGCTCCACCACGAGCGCGCCAAGTGGCAAAGGCACAGCGATACCGAGGCACTCGGCCAGAATCACTACGCGTTGATCATCCGATCCGGCAGGGCCTGGGAGCTTACCGTATGACTGCCCGAGAAAAGGCGCTCGAGGCACACAAGTCACTCCTAAACGGAAGCGGAAAGCTTGCCTACTTTGAAGATCGGGGGCTTCGCACAGAGACGACCAAAGGAGCTTGGATAGGGTACGACCCCGACCGCGACGCGTTCACCTTCCCCTGCATTGCCAAAGGCGGCGGCTTGTTGGGGATCCACTACAAGACTGCTGACCGCGATGCAAAAGGGAAACGCAGACAGTGGTGGGAGGGCTACGCACAAGACTTGCCCCCAAAGGGTCACGGCAAGAAGCCCAGCGATCCGGCCAAGGTGATCCCGTTCGGCATGGAGACCCTCTCAGGTCTCGAGCCCGGTTCTTTGGTAATCCTCTGCTGCGGCGAAGAAGACGCGCTGTGTCTTAGGCAGATTGGCTTTACGGCACTCTCACAGCCTGGCGCGGGTCTTCTGGAGCCGGTCTATGCCCGGCAACTTGCAGGCTTTCAGATCGTGGTCTTCTACGACGCTGGGGAGGAAGCGGAGGCCCACAAAGATGGTCTCACGCTGCGCAAAGCCGGAGCTAAGGATGTTCGAGTGGTTAGCTGGCCGCCGGATGCTCCGCACGGGGCAGACATCAACGACCGATTGGTAATGGCTGATGAGCTTTGAGCGGTGGGTTGCTGGCATGATCGAGTCGGCAACCCCTGTGTCTACTAGCGCCAAGGGTGTAGGCCGCAAAGGTGAAGCCGATGCCTACTCGGCCATTACTGAGGAGAACAGTAGGTCGAACAGTGTTCCAGGGCAGTTGCTCTCCGACGTGGAAGCTGAGCAGGTTGGTTGGCTGTGGAGAGGCCGTATTCCTAAAGGCAAACTCTCCATCTGGGAAGGTGATCCAGGGATCGGCAAGAGCGCAGCGACAACCGATGTCGCTGCCCGCGTGAGCGTTGGTCGCCAGTGGCCCGACGGGGCACCGTGCGAGGCTGGAGGGGTCGTGTTGCTGTCTGCGGAGGACGGGCTAGC
>JAIVIG010000188.1 GCA_020200675.1 Actinomycetota bacterium | reverse complement strand
CACGCTCTCGAAGAGAGGCCAAAGCTAGGCCGGCTATGAGGGTTGTCAGCTGAATGCTGAAAGCTGACGGCTGACAGCGGCGGGCCGGAAGGCCCGCCTTCATTGTCCTTCGGCCTCGCGACGGAGTTTCTCGAGGGACCGGAGGACTTCCGGGGAGAGGCGGTCGGAGACGCGGGCGCGGAAGGGTACGTCGGGGGTGCGGGTGAGGGCGGGCAGCTCATTGAGGAGCTCCTCGAACTCGCGCGGGGCGGAGCGGGCGGCGCCGCTGGCGAGGGCGGCGCGCTGGAGGGCGAAGTCGGCCGTGCAGACGGTATAGGAGCCGCCGTCGCTCCTGACGAGGCGTTCTATGACGTCGTCGGCCGACTCGCCGGGGGCGCTGTAGACCACACGCACCGCGCCTCCGGCCCGGGGCTCGGTCCGGCCAGGCTCGGGGCTCTGCGACGCGTCGAAGACGACTATGATCTCCCTGCCCGTCCAGCCGGCGGCCTTGAGGGCGTCGTTGACTATTAGTTCCCGCGACTGGTCGAGCCCTCCGGTCGAACGCGGCGAGTAACGCTTCAAGGCTCCGATAAGGTTGTAGCCGTCCAGGACCAGGTACCGCGTCATCAGCCGCGCTACCGCCTCGCCTCGAAGAGCAAGACCGCCGCCGCCACCGAGACGTTTAAAGAAGAGACCGCGCCGCGCATCGGGATGAAGACCGCGCCGTCGCACCCCTCGCGCACGAGACGCCTGAGGCCTCGCCCCTCGCTACCCAGCACGAAGGCGACCGGCCCCGAGAGGTCAAGATCCGTGTACGCGGACGCCGCCCCGCCCTCGGCCGCGTACGCCCACACGCCGGCCTCTTTCATCTTCTCCAGAGCCCGCCGGAGGTTCGTCTCCCGCGCCACGGGTACGTGCTCGCTCGCCCCCGCGCTCGCCTTCACCGCCGCCGGCGTGACGCCGGCGGCCCGGTCTTTGGGCACGACGATGCCACTTGCCCCGGCCCCGTCCGCGACCCGAAGCACGGCGCCCAGGTTGCGCGGGTCGGTGACGCCGTCGAGGACGACGACGAGCGGGTCGGGCGCGGCCAGGATCTCTTCGAGCCCCGAGTATGGGTACAGCCCCACCCGCGCCACGACGCCCTGATGCACCCCTCCCCGGGCCAGCTCTTCGACCCGGTTGCGAGGGACGCGCTTGACGGGCACCCCTCGGGCGGCGGCCTCGGAGGAGATCTCCTTATCCCCCACCGAATCCAAGACCTCGCGGACCTCGCGGCGCTTGCTCCTGAGCGCTTCGACCACCGGACGGAGACCGTAAATAATCTCCTGCTTCAACTTCCGTTACCGGCGGCTCACGATGGGGCCTTCGGGGGTGTCCTCGACGCTCCAACCCTCGTCATGCAGCTCATCGCGCAGCCGGTCGGCGGTGGCCCAGTCCTTCTCGTGCCGGGCTTTCTCCCTACAGGCGACCTTCTCTAGAGTTTCTGGACTGGGTCCAAGCTCTACACTCGCCTGCCCGAACGCCTCCGCACTCGGTATGCCCTCAGGGTAGATATATTGAGTAGGAGGCTTCTCCTCATACCTGATATGCACCCCTTCTACCTCCGCTGCAGCCTCCTCGGAGAGGTCGAAGCCAAAGACCGTCAGGACCTCCTCTAATGCATCTCTGAGAGCCAAGAACTCCCGGGCGGCCTCGGGGCGGGCCGCTATCTCCTGCCCTGCCCGGTGGGTTACCTCGAAGAGCGCCGCCACGGCCTCCGGCGTGTTGAGGTCGTCGCGCATCGCCCGGTCGGACCTCTCTTCGAGCTCGGCGGCGAGGTCGTCCGAGAGCTCGGAGGAGGTGTCGGAGCGTGAGATCTGGCGGTAGAGGCGCAAGAGACGCTCGTAGGAGCGCCTCTTCTCGTCCAGGATCTCCTCGGAGTAGTCTATGGGCTGCGAGTAGTGGCTCTGCAAGAACCACATCCGGATGGCGTTCCGCCCGTGCAGATCTACCGCTCGCTCCACGTCGAGGACGTTGCCCAGAGACTTGGCCATCTTGTTGCTGACCTGACCTTCCAGAGCGAGGTTGACCATCCCGTGGTGAGCCCAGGCGCGGGCAAAGGTATGGTCCGAATGGGCGGCATTGCTCTGGGCGAGTTCGTTTTCGTGGTGCGGGAAGCGCAGATCGGTGCCGCCGCCGTGGATGTCCGCCCCGTCGGGCAGGTGCTTCTCGACCATCGCCGAACACTCGATGTGCCAGCCGGGGCGGCCAGGTCCCCACGGGCTCTCCCAGGCGGGTTCGCCGGGTTTGGAGGCCTTCCAGAGCGCGAAATCCAGCGGGCTCTTCTTGTAGCCGGTCGTGCCCTTCTCGGTCTCGCGCATCTCTTCGGGGCGCTGCTTGCTCAACTGGCCGTAGCGCGGGTAGCTCTCGACGTCGTAGTAGACGTCTCCGTTGCCGGGAGCGTAGGCGTGGCCCGACTCGATCAGGTCCTCTATCAACGAGATCATGCCGGGTATGTGCTCGGTGGCCCGCGGCTCCACGTCCGGAAGGCCGATCCCGAGAAGCTCCAGGCGCTCGTGGAAAGAGTCGATGTAGCGGCGCACTATCTCCTCCCACGAGACGCCTTCTTCGTTGGCCTTGTTGATGATCTTGTCCTCGATGTCCGTGATATTCTGCACGAACATCACGTCGTAATCCCGGCTCCTGAGATACCGCACGACCACGTCCCAGAACAGCGGCGCGCGGGCGTTGCCGATGTGGATGTGGTTGTAGACTGTGGGCCCGCAGACGTAGAGGCCGACCCGCTCCCGAACGAGTTCTCTCGCGCTCTCCAGATCCTCTAACGCCCAACGATCCAGGACCTCAACGACGTGCGCGAAGGTCGCCTCGCTCGATTCGGGCAGCTCGTGGACGAAGGCAGAAGGATCTACCGGGCCCGTGATCTCACGCACCAGCCGCGGCGCGTCCGAGAGCAACCGCATCTCATCCCGCACCGCCTCCACCGCGAGAAGTTCCCTTCCCTCCGGGAGGGGTTCGTCCAGAAAGGGGTCCAGTCGCTCGTAAAGCTCCTCCGTAGACAGTGTCCGGATGCGGCGAGCGTTGACGAAGAGGAGGCGGTCGGCGTCGAAGGTGGCGGGGCTCGCGCCGAGGCGCGAGGGGTCCCACTCCCGCGCGAGCTCGTCGAGGCTCGCGAACTCCTCCCTGCCCTCCGGGTGCGAGCAGCCGAGAAGGGCGAGATAGCTTACGAGCGCCTTGGGCAGATAGCCCTCGCTTCTGTACTCCGCGATGCTCGCGGCGCCGTGACGCTTGCTGAGCTTCTTGCCGTCCGGACCCAGGATCAGACCGAGGTGGACGAACTCGGGCTCTCGCTCGCCCAAAGCGCGATACAGGAGCACCTGGCGAGCAGTGTTGGGCAGGTGCTCCTCGCCCCGAATAACGTGGCTTACGCCCATCGCCGCGTCGTCGACGACCGCGGCGAAGTTGTAGGACGGGGTGCCGTCGGACTTGCGCACGACGAAATCCTCCACGTTGGAGAAGCGGATCTCACCTCGCAGCGCGTCCCGGAAGGTACCGCTCCGCGCGGACGGCCGAAAGTACAGCGCCGTCCGTCCGGCTTCATCCTGCGCTTCGTAGACCAGCCCGGCTTCGGAGAGGCGCCGCACGGCTTCTTCGTAAAGCTCTCCGCGCTCGCTCTGCCGGTACGGGCCCTCGTCGAAGGTCAGGCCGAGCCAGGCCAGGTCCTCGAGCTGAGAACGCTCGAACTCTCTCGTGCTCCGCGCCCGGTCGGTGTCCTCGATGCGCAGGATGACTTCACCGCCGTGATAGCGGGCGAAGAGGTAGTTGAAGAGCGCGGTGCGGGCGCCGCCGAGGTGCAGCATCCCCGTGGGGCTCGGGGCGAAGCGTACCCGGACTCTGTCTCCGGCCAACGTTCTAGCGACCTTCAAGGAGGCAGACGGCCTGGGCAGCTATCCCCTCGCCCCGGCCGGTAAAACCGAGGCGCTCGGTGGTCGTGCCGCGTACGCCCACTCGCGACGGCTCGATGCCCAGGGCCTCCGCCAGACTCTCTCGCATCGCCTTCCTGTAGTCCCGTATCTTCGGACGTTCGCAGACGACGACCGCGTCCACGTTCGCCACCTCCCAGGACTCGCCGACGATCGACCGGGCTTCGCGCAAGAGCTTCAGGGAGTCCGCGTCCTTGAAGCTCTCGTCGGTATCGGGGAAGTAGTGGCCGATGTCTTCGAGGCCGGCGGCGCCCAGGAGGGCATCGGTAACGGCGTGGGCGAGGACGTCGGCGTCGGAGTGTCCGAGGAGCCCCCTCTCGAAGGGTATCTCCACCCCGCCGAGAACGAGCTTTCGCCCCGCGCCGTCCTCCGCGAAGGCGTGGACGTCGACACCCAAACCCACCCGGAAGATTGTCCCGGCGTTGCTAACGTCTAGCTCCTTCTCCGCACCCCGTGACGGGCGCCTGCACGGGCCGCGAGGATGGCTTCGGCGAGGATCAGGTCCTCCGGTGAAGTAAGCTTGATGTTGGTCTTCTCGCCCCCGACGATGAGGACCCGCCCCCCGGCCTTCTCGACGAGAGAAGCGTCGTCGGTCGCGCCGCGGAGGCGCTCCTCGGAATCCGCGTAGATCCCACGGAGCAAACCGAGCCGGAAAGCCTGCGGAGTCTGGACGGCGTGGAGCTTGGTCCGGTCGAGGGTCTCGAGGACGGTCCCGTTCTCGGCGACCTTGACGGTGTCCGAGACCGATAGCGCTGGGACGACGCCGTCCGCGGCGGGATCTCCCACGGCCGCCGCCACGACGCGCCCGATGAGACCCGGCGTAACCAGACAACGGGAGCCGTCGTGGACGAGGACGAGGGTCCCTTCTTCCTCGTCCCCGCAGAGTTGCAGGCCGTTACGGGTCGAAAGCGAGCGGCTCTCGCCGGGGGGAGCGCAACCGGTGTATTTGTTTATCCCCGACTGCGCGGCTAGCTCCTCGACGCGGGCGTGGTCCCCGACGGCATAGATCCGGGTTACCTCCGGGGTCTCTTCGAAGGCGCGCAGGGCGTGGAGAAGAGCGGGCGCGTACACGACGTAGTAGCGCCGGACCTCGCCGAGGATGGTCTTCTCCTCCACCCCGGAGATGCACCCCGCGCCGTGGTGCGGGTAGACCACGAGATCCCCCTCGATGAACGACCTCGTCTTTATTTCCTCAGACATTTCTTCCTCTAATCTCGATTCTTCAGTATCGGCCATCCTTAAAGCACCTCCCCCGTGCTCTCCAGGCTGCGCTGGCGCTTGAGATTGCGCCGGATGGCCCTCGCGCGCGCCTGGCCTACGCCCTCCACATCGTCGAGGTCATCCTCGGTCGCCTCGAGGAGCTCCTTGAGCGTCCCAAACTCTTCTATGAGCTTCTCCGCGACCCTTCCCGGCAGGCGCGGTACGCGCACCAGCTGCCTGTAGCCCCGTGGCTTGAGGAAGACCTCCTCCGTCGGTCCGACGGAGCCGTAGCCAAGGATCTGGGCGATCTCCTCCGGGTCCGAGAGCTCCTCGTTGGAGAGCCCGTGCAGGCGCTCCCGGATCTCCTTGTATCCAAATCCGTCGGCGGCGTAGTCCCGGATCAGGGCGTCGTACTGTTCGGGGACGTTGTGGAAGGCCTGCTCGAGCTGCATCTCGACGAGCCGCCCCTCCTGCCCGAGCTCCCTGACGTAGTTCTCGATCTCGTCGGCTATCCGCACCGTGTACTCGAAGGTGGCGACGGCCGTGAGGACCTCGCGCAGGGTGACGATACCGTCGTACTCGTGCAGCGTGAGCACGCGAGCCTCCTCGCGCAAGCGTCGGGTGAACTTCTCGAGCGTGGCCAGGGCCGAGTCGGCCTTCGAGAGCACGACGCCTATGTCGTCGAGGACGTGCGGGCCGTAAAGACCCCGGTAGAGGGTGACGATCCGCCGCCGCTCGGAGACGACGACGACGAGGTCGCCCGTCTGCTGGGCGGTGCGGTGACCGGCGAGGTGGCGAAGCCCCGTCTCTCCCGAGGGGAACGTGGGGTCCGGGGTGAGTTGGGCGTTGGCGTAATGTATGTAGGATACGTCCGGCGAGACGACCAGGGCCCCGTCCATCTTGGCCAACTCGTAGAGGCGCATCGGGGTAAACTCGCAATCGATCCTCAAGCCCCCGGAGATGACGTTCATGCTCTCGAGCTTCCGGGGGTTGGCGACGACGACCAGGGCTCCGTTTCGGGCCCAGATAATGTTGTCTATGGCCTCCCGCAGCCCGGTTCCCGGCGCCACGAGCGCAAGCGCTCCGGCCAGCTCGGCCGGGAGATCCCGCCGAGGACTCAACTTAACGCCGCCCCCACAGCCTCCTCGAGCGTCTTCACCTCTAACACCTCAACCTCACTCTTAGCCCATCCGTTTGGCGAGCCGTTCGCTCCGTCGCGACC
>JAIVIG010000435.1 GCA_020200675.1 Actinomycetota bacterium | reverse complement strand
GACTCGCACCATGCGGTCCTCGTCGTCCGGGCCGGCGGCGCTTCCATAAGGGGGCGTGCGGTGTGAAGCCGAAGGACCTGCGCCAGCGGGTATGTTGGCGCTCCAAAGAGCGGGATGGCAAACCGACCAAAGTCCCTTACTCGCCGGGGACCGGCCAAACAAGCCAGGTTATCTTCCGACGCGCCGGTGTAAGCGGGCTATGCACCTCCCCTGAGCGGACGGACCGCTATTTCGCCCACTCTACTCTTGGCACTTTCGTCTGGTCGAACTCCATCACGCGTTCGCGCCCGAGTTTCTCTAGCTCTCGGAGGCATCGTTCGCATTCGTGGACGAGCCGGGCGACGTCAATGTTCAGGGTGACCGGTTCGAACTCTTTGAGGCGGATCGTGCCGTTGCGCAGCAGGCCCGTGGCCCCGCGCCAGTTGCCGTTCCCGAGGTGATAGAAGCCGACGCCGACCTGGAGGATGCCCTGGTACAGGAAGCGGACCCTGCGGGGCTCCTGCATCCAGGCCTCCTCGAGGTACTCGTGGCACTCGTAGAACTCGCCCTTGTTGAACTCTTCGATGCCCTTGAGGACGAGCTCGGGGACCTGTTGAGGAGCCTCCTCGCTCATCTTCGCGGGCTCTTCTCGCCGGATGCGGCTCCTGGCCGAGCCTCTAGCCGCAGCAGCCCCCGCCGCAACAGCCCCCGCCGCCCCCGCTCGCTATGCGAGCGTCCATCATGGGGTTCGAGGAGAGGGTGGAGGCGCCTGGGGTGATGGAGGTGAAGTTGGAGATCAAACGCCGCGACTCGGTCCCGCCGCACTCGGGGCACTGTGCGGGCTCGTCGGCCGCCGTCATCGAACGCATCACGTCGAACCGCTCCTCGCAGTCGGAGCACTCGTACTCGTAGAGAGCCATAGGTCTCACCTCTCGATTAATTAGGTTGCTACCCTCCCCATTGTAACCCGGACCCGCGTTTCGTAACCGTCCCGCACCTCGTTTTGAGCGGGGAAGTGAAATCTAGTTTAAATCCCTCTCGAAAGGTCGCTGGTGCCTTGTCAGGTACGGGGTTGTTGGTTAGAGTTGCGCGCTAGGGCTCACGATCACGGGCAAAAGCGGGAAGGAAGGCGCCGAGACTACATGGCAGCGGAACTACCAGCACAGGGTAACGAGGAGATAGGGAAGAAGGGAGCCTCGCAGAAGGGGACTCCGGGCAGGACTTCCCTGATGATCCTCTTCTCGGTTACGATCTTCGTGAGCGCCTCCCTGCTTTTCCTGGTCGAGCCCATGTTCGCCAAGTTCATCTTGCCCTTGTTCGGCAGCACTCCCGCGGTCTGGACAGGCTCGATGATGTTCTTCCAGATGGCGCTTTTGATCGGCTACCTCTACGTACACGCCACCACGGCGTGGCTCGGCGCGAGGAAACAGGCGGTACTGCATCTGGCCGTAGTCCTGTTGCCACTTCTGGTGCTGCCCCTGGTCGTCCCCGCCGACGAGTGGGCCCCCTCCTCTCAGGCAAACCCGATCTTCTTGCTGCTGGGGCTGCTGCTGGTGTCGGTCGGGCTTCCGTTCTTCGCGATCTCGACGACGAACCCCCTGGTCCAGAAATGGCTCGCGGATACCGACCATCCGGCCGCCAAGGACCCCTACTTCCTTTACCGCGCCTCTAACCTCGGGAGCATAATCGGCCTTCTAGGCTGCCGACCCCTCGCTCGTGGATTCGCAGGCGGAGGGGCTGACGGTCTTGCGTCGGCTGCGTTGGATAGGGCTGACGTTCGTGCCCTCCAGCCTGATGCTCGGCGTCACGGCTTTCATAACGACGGACATAACGCCGATACCGCTCTTGTGGGTGATACCGCTCTCCCTGTACCTGTTCTCGTTCGTGATCGTCTTTTCGCCGAGCCAGAGAATGCCCGATATCGTTCACAAGGTGATGGTGGTGACGTTGCCCGTCATGATGGCGGTGCTGGTGCTGACCGTCCTCATCGAGTTGCGCAATCCCTACTGGCTGCTCATATTGCTGCACCTCCTGGGCTTCTTCGTGGCGGCGATGGTGCTGCACGGGGAGGTGGCGCGGGACCGGCCGCCGGCGCGTCACCTGACGGAGTTTTACCTGTGGGTCTCGGTCGGGGGATTCCTGGGTGGGGTGTTCAACGCGCTGATAGCGCCCGTCGCGTTCGACACGGTGGTGGAGTACCCACTGGCGATCATCCTGGCGTGTCTCTTCGTGCCGGGGCTGGTCCTCTCGCGCCTGCTCCAGAGCGGTGACCGCGCTGGTGGCGAAGAAGGGCGAAGCCGGGAGGGCGAAGAGGCTTCCGGCGGCGACGAGGAGGAACGGGAGACGATCACCAGCAGCGGGAGGCGGCCGCTGGGATCGCGCCGGCTGGATCTGGCGCTGGATCTGGTGTTGCCTCTGGCGCTGGGGTTGGCGTTTTGGGGGATCTCTACGGCCATCGACGCGTATCTCCCCGTCGACTACATCAGCCTCGCCTGGCAGACGATGCTCGGGTTGGCCGTCGGGCTGTGCTTGTGGTTCGCGTACTCGGCGACCCGGCCGATCCGCTTCGGGTTAGGCATAGTGGCGATCCTGATCGCCGGCACCATAACGTCTGGCGCGGGGGCCCTCTATGAGGACCGCAGCTTCTTCGGCGTCTACAGGGTTACCGGAGACGATCAGGTCCACACGCTCGTCTTCGGCGACACCAACCACGGCGCGCAGGTCCTCGGGGTCCAGCCCCCCGAGCCGACCACGTACTATCATCCTACGGGGCCGGTGGGGCAGGTCTTCGACGCTCTACCCGAGGCGACGTCGCGGCCCGCCGTGGTCGGTCTGGGCACGGGTACGATGGCCTGCTACAACAGGCCCGGCCAGCAGTTGACCTTCTACGAGATCGACCCGCTCGTGGAGAGCGTCGCGCGCAACAACAACCTCTTTACCTACCTGCGTGACTGCCCCGGCGAGAACAACGTGGTCCTGGGCGACGCTCGCCTCTCGCTGGCTGACGCCCCCGACGCGGAGTACGGGATAATCGTGGCAGACGCCTTCAGCTCGGACGCCATCCCCGTACACCTCATGACGCGGGAGGCCATGAACCTTTACTTCGACAAGCTCCAGAGCGACGGGGTTCTGCTCATACACATCTCCAACCGCCACCTCGAGCTCGAACCCGTGCTCGGTAACGTGGCCCAAGATGCCGGGCTCGTCTGCCGCGCCCAGTACGACCAGGAGAACGAGGGCACGCCGGGCAAGTTTGTCTCCCATTGGGTGATGATGTCCCGCGACGAGGGGGACCTGGGCAGCATGTCCGACGACGCGCGGTGGTCCTCTTGCGCCACCGACCCCGACTCCCCGGTCTGGACCGACGACTACTCGAACCTCCTCAGCACCTTCGTCTGGGAGTGATCCCGGGCGGAGGAGAGCGAAGGCTTACTCGCTTTCGAGGAGGGCGGGTTGGTCCGGGATCTCCGACATCGTCTCGCCAGGGTTGGCCACGACAGGCGTGAATATTCTCAATCCGTCTCGGCGGCTTCGGGAGATCCGGGAGACGACGCCATTACTCGACTTGGCCGAGCCCGGACCGAGGACGAGCGAGCGTAAAGGGGGCCTGCCACGATGACCGACGGTTCCACGCTATCCTCGGTCCTTTGCGACCCGAGTCCGGTCACCCCGTCGTGTTAAGCTGAAGCCAGTGTCAGGAGACCGCGAAAACCAGGCTCGAGTGCGAGCGGAAGGTGGGCACGACGGGCGAGACCCGGAGCGGCCCGAAACCCTGGTCGAGGGTTCGCAACCCGACGGAGGCAGCAGTGCGCCAGACGATACGTCGGGCGGCAAACCGGGCAGGCGTGACGTGGTGTATGGCCTGACCGTCGCAGTCGTCGCAGCCTGGTGTATAGCCGCACTGGCCATAGGAATGAACACGGCGGGGACCCTGCGGGAGTGGCTGCCGATCTTCGCTTTCGGGGGAGCAGCGCCGGCGCTCTTCGTGTGGCAGGCGAGTCGTATCCTGGCTTCCCAACAAGAGCTCCGTTTGACGCTGAGCCAGAAGGAAAAGGAGAACGAACTCTTCGGAGCTTTAGTCGAGCGCGGCGAGTTGACCCCCGTTACGGCCGCTATGCGTACTTCTTTGACCGCCGAGGAGGCGGCGAAGATGCTCGAAGGTCTGGCCGGCAAGGGATACTTGCAGCCGCGTGCGGAAGGAGACGTCCAGGCTTACGCTCTCAGGGAGCAAGATCGGCGCGAGCGGCCAGAAACGGCTCCGCCGGTCTCCGATCCCTTCCTGACGGCTGGCTGGAGCGCAACTACTCGACGAGCCCCTGAGCGAGCGGGAGCTGGAGGTGCTGGCGCTTGTGGCCTCGGGCCGGACCAACTCCGAGATCGCCTCCGAGTTGCACGTGGCCGTGGGTACGGTCAAGACCCACACCAACAATACCTACCGCAAGCTGGGCGTCAACAGGCGTTCCGAAGCCCTTGCGAAGGCTCGCGAACTGGACCTGTTGCCGTAGGGCGTGACACGCAAGAAGTCTCCTCACCCTACTCGAAGCCGCGAAAATAAACCACCGATAAACCACCAAGATAAGCCTTTTCGGTTGATGCCTCTCCAACCGGTTTAGCTCTATTGATCTCTGCATAGGCATCTAAACCTCGTAGCCCGGCTGCCTGATACAACCACAGATGACGTGCACCTTGTGCCTCAAGCGCTCCTTGGCCTTGCGTAACTCGCTCCGTAGCTCCAAG
>JAIVIG010000434.1 GCA_020200675.1 Actinomycetota bacterium | reverse complement strand
CATCGTCCACCGGGACCCAGCGGGCCTCGAACGAGTCTCCCTGCCGGGGCTTCGAGGCCAACCACTCCTCCATCTCGGCCCGCGTGGTTTGCAGACGCGCGCCAGACCGTGGATCACATTCACCTGCACCTCATCGGTGGGCGCGAAATGTCCTGGCCTCCGGGCTAACTCCGCGTGAGGCCGGCCTACCCGGGTCTTGGCTTATTCTCGGTCTGGCCTTCTGGGGGGGTCTCGTCGGGCGGAAGATCCGGGGGCTCTACGCGGCGCTTCGAGAGGCGGACCAGGCCCCTGAACATTTCGAGAACCTCTTCGGTCCTCTCCTCTTCTCGCTCCGTGCTGCCCCGGACGTCGAACTTCTGAACATCCCACATCTCCTCCAGCCAGCGCAGATACTCTTGCTTATCGTCCATCGGTTCTCCCGAAGGTGCCGCAAGTACACGGCTTCGCTCACTATGAGTTGTGTCTGAAGGATAGTGTACGCCAATAAGTTGCGGTAGCATAGCCCCTCGAACCGCGATCTGCACTAAGGGCCGACGTCGAGGGACAGGTTGCCCATCTCTCGGAGGCCGCGACGGCATAGAGAGGGGGCCGGGGCTACGACGTCCCGGCCCCCTCTTGTGCATCGGCCCGGAGAGGGCCTCGACCTTGTCGCTAACGCTTGCTGGTCGCGGACTGGTTCACCCTCTGGTCGCTCTGGAACGAGGACTCGGGGCTCACGTCGATGTCGGAGCCGACGTCCTCGAACTCGAAGTCGTCGGCGTCAGAGTCGAACTGGGTCACGCCGATCTGGTTCTGGGCGCTGCCGGTGTTGGCCACTCCCTGGATGCCGACGGACTGGTTGGAGTTGTCGCCCGAGCCGGAGACGTCGAAGGACTGGTCGATGTCCCCGCTCTCGGCTTCCTGCTCGAAGTCCTGGAAGCCGTCCCCGTTGAAGAAGAAGTCGTCGTCGCAGAACCCGTCGAAGTCGAAGTCGTCGCAATCAACGAAGAAGAAACCATCGTCGAAGAAGCGGTCCTCGGGCGCCGCCATGGCGGGGGCCGCGGAGAACGCCATTATCGCCGCCATCGTGGCTGCCACCGCTAAAATCAACTTGAAGCGCTTCATCGCGCTACCTCCTTTGTAACCGCGACCCCCGACGGGTCGCTCTTAACCCAGACCCTATCGTGACGAGGGGCGATCGTGAATAGGACTTTCGCACTATTTACGATAGGACTTTCGTCCTACTCGGATACCGTGTATAGCAGTACGAGAACCAGCGTGGCGAAACCGGTGACGATACCGAAGAGCAAACGCCTTGCGTCCGAGTTCTCGCCGAGCAGCAAGCTCCCGGTCAGCAAGACGAGGAGGAGAAGAAACCCGAGCCCGAGCACGAACGAGAGCGTCATCCCTACCAGTTATCCTACGGTAACCAAACCTTTGCCCTCCACGATCCGGGCATTACTCGCATCGCCACCTACCCACATCTCAGGGTTTTACGGTCCGCAGTTGAAGGGCTGTCTTGCTTCGCGCGAAACGCCCGGCCGACACGAAAGAGCGATTGCCCGAGCCTACGCCGGTAGGTCTGCGAATTTCGTCGAAGGAGCCCGAGAATCTGCAGGAAGATAAACAGAAAAAGTCGAACAGGTCGAGCACGAACATCGCCATACTCCTTCCTCGGTCTGGCAAACTAACCGGACGAAAACTACCATCCGTATCCTACCCCAGCGAGCGACTCCTGGCGCTTCTCTCCGGGGGTCTTCCAGGATCACCAAACGGACCGGGACCTCCGTCGTGCAGAGCTCGGTTCCACCGTGACACAGACCAAAACTTGACAAGCGAATATATATGCGTTAAGAATATAGTCCCCTGGTGTCCTACTCCTCCTTTCCCTTTCCCCATAGGACGGGCACCAGGTTCTTTTTCCGATTTTATTTCCGAGTTGTTCGTCTCGTGGTCGGCGGTATCAGCCGTTGGACCCATCGAATCCGACCCCGAATCCCCCCGCGAAGAGGTCCCTCATAAGCTGCTGGGTGGGGTTCGGGGGCGCTTGCGGGACGCCGGCCGGGACCATGATGGCTTCCAACGCTTCGAGGTACCGCCGCTGCGACAGCATCCACATCTCTATGGTCTGTATCGCGGGTTGGCCTAGCGGTCCCCACATGCTCCAGTAGGCCTTCGCGCCTTCGGCGTAGCTCGTCAGCACCCGGTTGGCGAACGCGAACGGCGGCGTTCGCAGCGTCGTTTCCGCAGCATGTCGCGTCTCCATAGCTCTCCGTTCCGTAAGTTTGTGCCTGCACGGGCCAGTATAGTAGCCGCTTGTGGTGTCCCCTTCCGTGATCGCTTATGCTTCCTTCCGTCTCCGGGCGCGCGGCGAGGTTACTCTGGGAGCTCGGGTTTGAAGCCCTTTATCCGGCGGGTAGCAACAGGCGAAGAGGAGAGCCGTGAGAGAACGACTCCGGAGACGAACGAGGAGGCGGGAGTGGCGAGCACCGGCAGGGAGATACTGGGCGAGCACTACGACGACGAGCACCTGACCTACGAGGAGATAAGGGGGCTTGGCCTGGGGGTGATGACCGAAAAGGGCGAGACGGTTCCGACCGACGAGCTGCAGGGTAAGATCTTCCGCATAGTCGACAAGGACGATGCCAGCGGCTATGTGGTGAGTCCTACGGAGACCACGGGCACGGCCACGGTTCTCTGCTACCTGCAGGCGTCCTAGCCGGAAGCCTCCTCGTTCCGGACCGGGGTTGCCGTTGCGCCGCCTACTCCATCGTCCAGAGGCTCTCGAGGGAACTATGTTGGAGTAAGAACGGCCGGATCGTGGAAAAGATAGCTCGGGTCCGTGCAGGCCAGAGCACCAAGAGAACGAGGTGAGAAGACATGACGGACACGAAGTTCATCTGCTCGGTGTGCCGCAACGTGTTCTCTGAGCACCGGGCCAGCATAAACCCAGCCGACCCGGAGGAAGACCAGATCCGGTGCCCCAACTGCGGCTCGTACCGCGTGGAGACGGACCACTTCGACCCGGACGAGCCGTTGGAGAGCCTGGTCGAGGAGGAGCCCGAGCAGGAAGGGTAGGGCCCGCAAAGCAGACTCCGGCGGCTCCATTCGCGACGAGCCTGGCGGCTAACCGGGCGTTCACCGCGAACCTGGAGAAGGTCCGCCGTAGGGCGGGAGTCGCCGGAGAGGCATCCTTCGGGGAGTGACGGCAGGACTCGTCTCGGACCTCTGTTAAACTCGCCTCCAGTGAACCGCGCCGTAGCAAAACATGCGGACCGTCTCCTGCGAGCCGGCGTGGCCGGGACGAGCACCTCCCACGGGGCCGAAGACAACCTCTACAAGATAGACCTGCTCACCCAGCACGACGACAGCACCACTTTCGGGATGGAAGATCTGCTGCGGGGGGTGAGCTTCGAGGAGGCCTACGAGGCGGTCGCCTACCGGCTCGGCTATCCGCCGGACGCGGAGGAGACCCCGGGGCGCGGGTGCATAGATCCGGCTCGCACGGCCGCGAGCCTTCTGGAGGCTGGCGAACGCATCCGGGCCGTCGCCGGGGACGGCGGGCGGATCGCCTTCGGCACCGGACACCCCGGTGCCCTCGTCGTCTACTACCTCCATCTCGCCCGGTGGGTAGAAGGCTTGGGAGGAGAAGCCCTCACCACGGAGATCCGGGGGCGCGACGAGCGGGACGTACCCCTCGACTGGGCCGGTCCGGTGGCGGTCATGGGCGATGGGGCAAGCCTGCTCCACACCCACGACCCCGACCCGATGCGGCACGTCCTGCGGCAGGCGGACACGGTGGATCTGGTGGTGGCGGACCACGGGTTCGCCGGGGCCGCGGTGGCGACGGGAATCCCCGTCGTGGCGATTATGGACACCAACGATCCGGCGTTGGCGGTGGTCGCTGGGCGCGGGGCCGACGTGACGGTCGTGCCCATGGACGACAACCGTCCGCTGAACTCTTACGCCGCCGCCCTCGAAGTACTCAAAGCCGCTACCTGATGCTCTCGCGCCGGCATAACGCCGGCAGCGACGCAGGTGCAAGCCATCGCCGTTGTAGGGTGCCTCTTCTCTGGGCGGGATTTTGCTGCCCGGTAGCGAGTCGCCTCTCGAACGGTCGTCGAAGGATGGACCCGGTCGCGTAGCTTAAACTACGTTCAATGGCGAAAGCCGTGGGAGTTCGGAGAGAGTGCTGGGGTGGCAGGATGAGTAGATCAGACCGGCCGTTGTTTCGTATTGCTGGCGGCCGGGGCGGGTCGAAGGAGGAAAGCATGTCGGAGGCGAGGGAGATAAGGG
>JAIVIG010000187.1 GCA_020200675.1 Actinomycetota bacterium | reverse complement strand
TCTTCTCCTTTGGTCAGTCTTGGTCAACTAGACCGTATACAGGAGTAGGCTCCCTCTTTTCAACTGCCTCCGTGAATAATCCGGGCTAGGAAATGGCGTCTTTGTTCAACAGTGGCCGCAGGGCGTTCCTGTATGTCCTCTTGGAGGAGTCTACTGGCGTTCTCGTCGAGCTTCGGAGGTCTTCCGGAGCCCTTCTTCGGCGCGAGGGAGTCCCTCTGTCGTGCCTTCCTCGCGTAGCGCTTGACCGAGGAGAGGCTAACGTCGAACAGGCGAGCAGCTTGGGGCTTGGAGGTCCCACGTTCGAGAGCGGTCACTATCTTCTGGCGGAGGTCTTCGGAGTAGGCTTTCATCCGTACATGTTCTCACCTGGGTCAAGATTTTTGATTAACGCTGTAGTAACTATCCTCGTAGCTACTCCCGAGGTCTATGACCAAGCTCTGCAGTTGCCTGCCAGCGACCGGCGTCTGTTCGAGCTGGCCTTCCTAGCTGCACTGTCTATCTTCCTTGTACTTCTTGGGGTTGGAGTTGTTCGACGCTGGCGCTGGACGTTCTGGCTGATCGTAGTGGCCTTCATCGCGGGCGTGCTGCGCGTGCCAGCGTCCATACTGCAACTCAGCGGAGTGCTGCCTGTTGAAAGTCCCACTTGATATGTACTGCTACAGGCTTTTATAGGGCTGATGCAGATTGCCATAGGGCTGGCGATGCTAGCTGGCTACCGCCGATCAGGCGTCTGGGGGAGCTTCTGACCTTTCGGGTTTCCGAGAAGAAACCAGCTTGTTGAAAAACTCGATGCTGGGCTCATCTACGGTCCCAAATCGGTCTTTAGAGCCCCGAAACGGGTGTTTTCGACGCCTAATCGAAGGCCGGAAGCAGGCAACGGGGAGTTTTTCAACAGCCTGAAACCTTACCGGCAGCTCGGTGAATAGGCCTTTCCATATCCTGTTTAGAGCCAGTCTCGCCGTTTGAAGATCAGGTAGAGCGAGACGGAAACGGCCAACATCAGCACCAACGCGAAGGGGTAGCCAAAGACCCAGTGCAACTCCGGCATTTGGTCGAAGTTCATTCCGTAGATCCCGGCTATGAGCGTGGGAGCGAATAGGATGGCCGCCCAGGACGAGATTTTCTTCACCTCGTCGTTCTGCTCTATGCTCGCCTCCGTGAGGGCCTTGACCTCCTCGTTCTGCTGAAGGCCCACGAGTGACAAGTTGACGCTCAGGATGTTCTGGAGGAGATCCCTGAAGCCCGCCACCTGCTCCGTGACTTGTATGGCATGGTCCTGTACGTCGCGCAGGTACCGCTGCAACTCGGGGTCTATGCCGTACTTCTCGAACCCGCCCACCAGGCCGCTGAGGATCCCGGTTAGGGGTTTAACTGCCCGCTGGAACTCGATCACCTCGCGGGAGAGTTCGTAGGTGCGGCGCGAGACGCCCGCGTTGCCGCCGAAGACCTCGGTCTCTATCTCGTCTATGTCGTTCTCCAGGCCCGCCACCACGGGTGCGTAATCGTCTACTACCCGGTCCATGATCGCGTAGAGGATCGCCTCCGGCCCCCTGCGCAGCAGGTCGGTCTCCCTCTCCATGCGCCCTCGTACACCGTGCAGGTTGGGGGCCTCGCTGTGCCTGACCGTCACCACGAAGTCCGCGCCCACGAAGACGTGGACCTCCCCGAACTCCACCGTCTCGGGCCGGTCCAGGTATCGGGCCGCCCTCAAAACAACGAACAAGGTGTCGCCGTAGCGTTCGAGTTTCGGCCTCTGGTGGGCCTGTATCGCGTCCTCTACCGCAAGCTCGTGCAACCCAAACTCCTCGGCGACGGAGGCGAACTCCTCCTCGGTAGGCTTGTAAAGGCCTATCCAGGCAACCCCATGCTGTTCGTGTGCGGCCTCGTACGTCTCCCGTAGCGTCTTCGGTTCGGCGGTTCTGCGGCCGTCCACGTAGATCGCGCTATCCACTATCATCGTTCTCACATCTCGTTTCTTCTTGCCTGCCGTCGTTTCTTTCCTAAGCACGGGGGCACGGCTGCTCGTAGGGCACCGGCGAATCCAGGAAGAAGAAGGGGTGAACTACCTACCAGGTCTGGATCGATCGTTTAGCCGGCGCGCGAGGCGAGCGGCCCACTGCTACTCGAACTACTACTGATCTCGTCGTTGCTCAACGGGTACCCACCTCCTTCTCGTAACCGGAAAAACGAAAGCTAACGAATGGTAGCACGCACCGCGTCCCATCGCAACGTTCCCTACGTGTGGCGATTCGGGGAGGAAGAGGAGACATCCTGCATGCTACTCCGAGTACAGCAGCGCGGCGGCCACCACCGCGGCAAGCGCCAGCGCATCGACCTACCCCTCGTCCAAGAACATCTCGCTCCACACCAATCGTCTTAAATCCTTTAGAATTACCGCTTTGTGGGGGCGAGGGAGCTGAAGAGAACAAGGAAACGCTATGGGCTTATTCAGAGCACTTTTGAGTCCTCGAGAGTGGGTTTACTTGCTAAGCCTTCTCATCCCCTTCGTCGTATATAACCTCGTCCTGAAAGCGTCAGACATAGCTTCACTGCAGGGTAACCGCGAGCCTGCTCAAACTCTAGACTGGATGTGGCCAGTGCTATTCTTCAACCTGGGGTCCCAAGTTCAGCGAGATCCTGCCTATTCTCTTGCATGAGATTCCTCTATCGGCGTGGATGCTCCTCTTCCCCGCCCTGCTCTTCGCAGCTTTTGGCCCCTGGCCCCTGACGCGCACCATCGATCGGTGGCGAGGTTGGTTGGAAGGAGGGTCTCAAACCGAAGCATCCGAGGTCTCCCTCTTTGGCCCTCTCGGTATCCTGTTAGTGGCTTTGAGTTTAGGCTCACTCTCGCTGCTGATCGGCTCGGCGCCGGCCACAAAGCATCCGGCGGTGCATGCCAAACTTGCACAGGCCTCCTGGACACAGAAGCGCAACGTCGTCCTGATCCATCTGGAGTCCACCCGCGCCCAGTCCGTTACTCCTTATAACGAAGACCTCAAAACGACGCCCTTTCTTGACGAGCTGGCGAAGAGTAGCCTCCTCGCCGAACAAGCCCACGTAGTCCTTCCTCGCTCTTCTAAGGGAAGTGTCGCGGTCAACTGCGGGATCGAGCCGCCCCTCTACCCGGGCCCTGAATTCGTGCCGGGCGGTATCCCTGCCCCATGCCTGGCCGGCCTGCTCAACGAGCAGGGCTACAACACAGTTTTCTTCCAGTCGGCTACCAGCAGCGGCTTTGGCGATCTCGTAAAGAATTTTGGCTATGCGGAGTTCTATCCGCCCAGTACCATGGACACAGAGGGGTTCGCTGTTACGAACACCTTCGGCTACGAGGAAGACATGATGCTAAAGCCCAGTGAGCAGTGGCTAAAAAACCATGAGGATGAACCGTTCATGGCCGAATACTTTACGGGCACGGGACACTACGGCTACGAATGTCTCGGCACACGTTACGGGGACAAGGACTTCGCGGAGGACGACCAGCTCAATCGCTACCTCAACTGCCTGCGCCTCCAGGACATCTTCTTGAAGAACCTCTTCGATCAGTACAAGGAGCTAGGGCTCTACGAGAATACGATCTTCGTACTCTTTGGAGACCACGGGGAGGGCTTCAAAGAGCACGGCCGCGACATGCACGGCGATACTATCTGGGAAGAGGGCCTTAGGATCCCGCTCATTATCCACGCTCCCGGGTGGTTCGAGAATGGTGAGCGGGTCGAGGGGCTATCGAGCCAGATCGACATCCTGCCCACCGTGGTGGATCTCTTGGGCTACGAGGTGAAGGATGGTCAGTACCCGGGCTATTCGCTCCTACAAGATCCACCCGAAGACCGCATTCTTAGGTTCAGCTGTATCAGCAGCCGCAAGTGCCTAGCGAGCATAAAGGGAACAGAGAAGTACATCTACCACTATGGCAACCAGCCCGATGAGTTCTTCGATCTGTCCAAAGACCCGTTCGAGAAGCAAAATCTCATAAGCGAACGCAGCAAAGAAGAGACAGATGAGCGGCGCGAAGATCTCATAGCATGGAGTAGGAGGGTCAATGCTCAGTACGGCCCCATACTGATAAATGGCAGCCCGTATTCAGAAGAGTAGTCTCTGAAGTGTTGTCTTGCGACAAGATACCTGCACTAAAGGGACGAACTACCCCTAGAGAGTTTGCTGCGAAGCCCGATTGCAGCACGAAGGCCAGCTTATGAAGGGCAATAGGAAGCTTTGGAAAGTAATCTGCGCGCTCATAGCGGGCATCCTCGTGTCAGGCTGCGCCGGCCCCGAGAACAAACAGCTTATCCTCGGCGATAGAGGTTGGGACGAGGGCGTGGCCATCTCGAATCTGACGAAGGCCCTACTCGAGGACGAACTCGGTTACGATAGAGTGGAGCTAAAGACGTTAGACGCCGATCCCTTGTTCGAGGGCGTGAGAGACGGCGGCTTGGACGCGTTCCAGGACGTGTGGCTGCCGAACGACCAGGAATATCTGAGCGCTGTTCAGGACGACCTCGAGGTGTTCGACCCCTGGTTCCAGGACACAACCAGGTTCGGCATAGCGGCCCCCAGCTATATGAACATCACGAGTATCCCCCAGCTCAACCAAACCGGTGCTACAGAGATCGTGGGTATCGAGCCGGAGGCGGCGATCTCCAGGAGAGTGCCCGACGAAGTCGTCCCAACCTATCATCTTCAGCAGGAGTACGAGGAGTGGAGCACGCCCGCCATGCTCTTCGACCTCGGCGAGCGTATTCGTAAGAAGGAAGAGTTCGCGTTCATTGCCTGGTCGCCGCACTGGATGAACCAGAGGTACGACTTCATTTATCTAGACGACCCGGACGACGCTTTGGGTGAGCTGAACGATTCGTCGAGTATCACGACGGTCGCACACAAAGACCTTATGAACAAAGACCCCGATGCCTACGCTTTCATGAAGGCGCTGACGTTGACCGAGGAGCAAATAGACGATCTCGAAGAGGCCATCAATGCAGCAGGTGATCGGCTCGCAGGTGCCGAGCAGTGGGCAGAGAACAACCGCGAAGTCGTGCAACCCTGGCTTGATGCCGCGAAGCAGGCACAGCAGAAGACTTAACCTCCGCCGCCAGAAAGCCCAGTATTGGTCTGATGCGATTCGGCGCAGGCTTTGCGCGATCGTCGGATTCATACGGAATCCGGTTGGTTACTTCGCGTCTGCTGCGGGGTGGGGAGTGGGGAGTAGTAGTCGTTTTCCCGACTCCCTAAGCGAGCGAAGCGAAGCGCCTCCCGACTCCCTACTCCCGGACAGCAGAACGCATCGAATCATTCACCCGGATTCGGTATGAGATGAGTCTCCGAGATGCCGAGAGGAGTTGGCTTCTCGGTGAATAGAGGCGGCCCGCCTCCTAGCTTCAGGTTCAAGCTCCTCAAAGGATGCGGCGGCCCTCCCCGGATGGCATCATGGAGGTCAGAGTCCTAGAGCTAAGGAGGAGAAACGCCCATGCGCTCCCAATCGCTGCCTGTGACTGTCGCCGCCATCCTACTGGTGCTATTGAGCCTGTTTGACTTCCCCTGGCCGTGGATGCTTCTCTTCCCCGGGGTGGAAGAACCACCAGCGTTTGTCTTTTACTCGGGTATTGTGCTGGGCATTGTGGGCCTTGTCGTCGCCGTCGGATTATGGATGATGAAAACGTGGAGTTACTGGGCCACCATCGTTGTTTCTGTGCTCAACTTCCTTTTGGGAG
>JAIVIG010000283.1:27681-29463 GCA_020200675.1 Actinomycetota bacterium | reverse complement strand
CGTTTCCTTCCCGCAGGCGTCTCCGAACAGAGGCGGTCCCCAACCCCTCCCTGTGCAGCTCCCGAGCCTCCTTGATCCGGTCGAACGACTCCTCGGGGATGGAGATCTTCCCCGAACGCCGCACGTGAGGGATAGAGTATTCCCTCAAGTACCGGTAGAGGGTGGGACGGGGAATGTCCAGCAAATCACTGACCTCATCGACCGTGTAAATCAAGCCCCCTCCTGATCGTCACGTAAAATTAACAAATTTTAACTTTACTGCCGG
Organism: Actinomycetota bacterium; assembly: GCA_020200675.1. Lineage (GTDB taxonomy): Bacteria > Actinomycetota > Rubrobacteria > Rubrobacterales > Rubrobacteraceae > Rubrobacter_F. The sequence continues at coordinate 29,198 of JAIVIG010000283.1, read as the reverse complement.
GTATCTTACCATATCATCTCGCCATTCTCATGCCGTGACCCAGCTCGCTCTTATCGGCCTGTTTAAGCGGCTTTCTGTGTGTTATCGCGACGATTACCGCTGCGGAATAACGGGGGGCGTCGGTGTCCCGTGATCACGGCGAGAGAAAGCCCGAAACGCTCTTGCGTGCCCAAGCGGAACTTCCAATACTGACCGCCAGCTTCACATTTTGACGTTAACTCGAAGATAAACGTAACGGAGGGGGATACGTGTTATCTAGGTACAGGCTTGCGCAACTGCTATGGGTCGTGTTGTTGGTCTGCGGTCTCTTCGTGTTCGGCAGCGACCGCGCCGAGGCGGAGGAGGCGTTGGCCTCCTGGTACGGGCCCGGCTTCGACGGGCAGACGACGGCGAGCGGCGAGACCTTCGACGCGGACGGTCTCTCGACGGCCCATCCTTCGCTGCCGATGGGGACCGATCTGATAGTCAGTTACGGCGGAAAATCTGTACCGGTAACGGTCAACGACCGGGGTCCTTTCACGGGGAATCGAGAGCTGGATCTCTCGCAGGGAGCGGCGAAACAGTTGGGCCTCATAGGACCCGGCGTAGACTACGTAAACGTCACCTGCGCTAACGGCGGCATCTACCCGAACTGCACCCCCGGCTTTCCGGCGCCTCAAGAAGGTACCGCCGTCCAAGAGGTCCCCGCGTATAACCCGGTTCAGGATGCAAACACCCCTCAGTACGAGACCACCCCTCAGTACGAGACCACCCCTCAGTACGAGACCGCCCCTCAGTACGAAGTCGTTCCTCAGTACGGAACCGCCGCTCAGGAAGGAATAGTTCCTCAGGAAGGAACCGCCGTGCAAGACGGGACCACTGTGCAAGACGGCGCCGGCGGTGGAGTCCACGTGGTCCAACCGGGCGAGACTTTGGATGGGATCGCCGCCCAGTTAGGAACTTCGGCCGACCAATTAACGGCGCAGAACGGCATAACAGATCCAAACCTCATCTACGCCGGCCAGGCGCTCTTCTACTGAGAGGATTCCGCCTAGTCGGTCGTCGCTTTGTGAATAGACGAACATCTGCGGTCCCGGTGCGATCTGGACCACGCTATGATCGATCTTAAGGTCTTGTAGAGGATCGGAAGGTGTCCAGCATAAAGGTGATCGTGGTCGGGGCGGGAATCGGCGGGCTTTCGGCGGCTATCGCGCTGCGGAAGGCCGGGATAGAGACGGTGGTCTTCGAGCGCGCCCGAGAGCTGAAGGAGATCGGCGCGAGGCTCTCTCTGGTGGCAAACGCGACCAGGGCCTTGAACGAGTTGGGTCTGGCCGGCCCGCTGCGGGGGCTTGGAGAGCCTGTCGGGAGAGCCGAGATCCGTACGTGGCGGGGTGAGATTCTTTCGGCGATACCCGTGTCGCAGCTTAGCGGGAAGGCGGGGACCCAATCAGTCGCCGTGCATCGAGCGGACCTGCAAGCCGTGCTGCTTCGGGAGCTTGGTGAGGGCGTGGTACGGCCGGGCGCCGAGTGCGTCGGTT